>CAZYZA010000051.1:0-16987 GCA_964651415.1 uncultured Desulfovibrionaceae bacterium | reverse complement strand
TGTCATTCACGCGCGACTGTAAGCCGTCGCGTGGAGCGGGATTTCTGAGGTTCATGACTCCCGTTTTCCAACAGGACAATGGCCGGAGCAGGTTCGGGGCACGTGCTCCGGCGGTTTCGTCCGTCGGGCTATTTGGCGCTGGACTGGCCTTCCATGCCCTGGAGCAGCTGCTCCATGGACCAGACCTGCTCGTCCGACGCTTCAGCGTCCTGAGCCAGGAAGGGGGTCCCGTCCTGGTAGTTGAGCGGCCCGGTAAAGAGCATGACCTTGCGGCTGCCCAAGTCGGCTGTGAACGCGTCCAACTTGGCCTTGATTTCCGGGGTCAGGCCCTCGCCGGGCATGAAGCCGATGGCCGAGGTGTCGTGATCGTTGATGTCCGCCCAGTTGGGGCCGTCCCACTCAAAATCCTGCTTCCAGCTGCCGTCCTGCACGGCTTTGGCCAGACGCAGGAAGGCCGGACCCCAATTGAAGTACGGCACACCCAGACAGGCCGGCCCCTGCCCTTCGCAGGCATGAACGTAATCATAGGGGATGGCCCAGACGTCGCGGCCCTGGTCACGCTTCTGCCGGGCCACGGTCACGGCTTCCGGAGTGTCGATGCCGGAAATGACCACATCGTGGCCGCCGTCGAAAAAGGAATTGGCAACCTGGGTCGGGTCCGTGGTCACGCCGGGGATGTTGAACCAGAAGCCGATCCAGCTGACCTTGAACTGCAGATCTTCCACCTTGTTCCCCAGGACTTCGGTCCAGGCATAACGCGCACCAAGATAGGCCGAAACGGCCAAACGCCGGGTTTCCTCGTTGATCAGCGGCCCGAGGTAACCGATTTTACCGGTCCTGGAAGTCAGGGCGGCCGAGAATCCGGCCATCATCTTGGCGTATTCCATGCGGCTGAACAGGTTGCCCAGGTTGGCCGGGGCCTTGCCGGTCAGGACATCGTCACCGGAGATATGGATGAAGACCTTGTCCGGATGAAGGCCGGCCGCTTCACGGATGCCGTCCTTCATGTCGTCGGAACCGGCAATGATCAGGTCCGCGCCCTTTTCAACCAGATCGTCGACAACCTGTGGAATGGTCAGACCGGGACGATCAGCCGGGTTGACCTTGTCCAGATAGATGACCTTGGTCCCGGGCAGCTTTTCTTCGACAAACGTGCCGCCTTCGTGCTGAGCTTGGCTGTAGCCTTTGTCATTGTACGGACCGACCAGGATCAGGCCGATGGTCAGATCCTTGGCCAGGGCCATGGCCGGACAGACCAGGAGAATGGCCAGGGAAATGATGAAAAAACGTTTGGTGGACATACTTTCCTCCATGATAATGATGACGCGGAGCAAGGCTCCGCGCCGGGAATGACATACGCCGGAAGCGTTCGGAACCCTGTCCCGCAACAAAACGGCCCGGACAAAGGCCGACTTTGCCACTGCGCGCGACGATGTCAATCACGGCCACCGGCCCCCGCCGCCATGTCCGACAGCGGCTGCAGACAACAGCCACGCACAGCTATTCGCCCTATCGCTTCAAAACGATTATCTTTTTCTTTTGTCCGGAAAAACAGACAGGGCGGTCGATTCAAGATTTCCGCCTCCCCTCCCCATCATGTTTCATCCGCATTTTCGACATCGTTGAAACATATATCGATATTATTCACGCTCCATACTGTCCGAAATTGCGGATTATCTGTTTACCATGCTGTGATATTAACAGATTTGACTGGATGGAAACAAAAACTGCACAGGTGATTGGTTGTGCACACAGCTTGGTAAAGGCCATTTTTCTTTCGTTTGCGAACAAAAAAAAGGCTTTTTTTTCAAACGTATTGCCTGAGAAATATGAGAGGTATAGGCAAGGTCCAAACAATTTTTACCGTATGGAGGGTATGAGGAATGTTAAAATTGAAGACCATTCTTGCATGTGCGGTGGGTGCGGTTTTACTGTGTGCTGCGTCTGCCATTGCTGCTCCCATCGTGATCAAGTATTCCCATGTCGTGGCCGAGGACACGCCCAAGGGAATCCAGGCCAACAAATTCCGGGATCTCGTGGCCGAACGCCTTGCCGACAAGGTGGTGGTCGAGGTCTATCCCAACTCCCAGCTTTTCGGCGACGGCAAGGAACTCGAAGCCCTGCTTTTGGGCGACGTACACATCCTGGCCCCGGCCCTGTCCAAATTCCAGAAGTATACCCCGCTCCTGCAGATTTACGATCTGCCGTTCCTGTTTAAGGACATGGACGCCATCGATCGCTTCCAGCAGGGCCCCAACGGCCGAGCACTGCTCGCATCCATGAAGGACAAAGGCATCATCGGCCTGGAATATCTGCACAACGGCATGAAGCAGATTTCGGCCAGCAGCCCAATCCGGACTCCCGCCGACGCCGCCAAGAAGAAATTCCGGATCATGACCTCTGACGTTCTGGCCGCTCAGTTCGAAGCCGTGAACGCCATGCCTATCAAAAAGCCCTTTGCCGAGGTTTTCACCCTGCTGCAGACCAAGGCCATCGACGGTCAGGAAAATTCCTGGTCCAACATCTATTCCCAGAAATTTTACGAGGTTCAGCCCTACATCACCGAGACCAATCACGGCATTCTCGACTACCTGGTGGTCAGCACCACGGAATTCTGGGAAAGCCTGCCCGCCGATGTCCGGCCCGTACTGGAAGAATGTCTGAAAGAGTCCATCATCGCCGGTAATGAAGCTGCGGCCCAAAAGGACCTGGAAGACAGGCAGAAGATCGTCGATTCCAAACGCTGCGAAGTCATCACCCTGACCGACGAGGAGCGCGGCCTTTGGGTTGAGGCCATGAAGCCGGTCTGGAATAAGTTCGAGGCCGCAGTGGGCCAGGATAACCTCGAAGCCGCCATCGCTTCCAACAACTAACATCCGGCTGTCATGAAAAGCTTTATCAACAAGCTGGAGGAGGGGATCATCTCCCTCCTCCTGGCATCCATGGCGCTTTTGGTTTTTGTGGAAGTGATCATGCGCTTCGGCTTTGGCGTGGGCATTCACTGGGCCCAGGAACTGACCCTGATTCTTTCGGGCTGGATGGTCCTTTTCGGGGTTTCCTACGGCATAAAAGTCGGCTCGCACATCGGCGTCGACGCTCTGGTCAAACTGTTTTCCAGCCGGGTTCGGAGAACCGTGGCCGTGATCGCCATCCTGCTCAGTCTGATATACTGCGGCCTTTTTCTGGTCGGCAGTTGGGTGTATCTGGACAAGCTGATGCGGGTGGGCATTCACCTGGAGGACATCCCCATTCCCAAGTGGATGGCCAACAGCATTCTTTTTGTCGGCATGATCATGCTGGCCCTGCGTCTTCTGAGCCTGCTCTGGGCCGTGATTCAAGGACGGGCCGAAGGATTCAAGCTCAAGGACGAGGCCAAGGAAAGCATGTACCTGGCCCAAAAAGAGGGTAAGGCCCTGGACGGAGACGACGAATGACCACTGCGGCTCTTTTTTCCCTGCTCTTTCTGTTCATCGCCACCGGCATGCCCATCGCCATGGCCCTGGGCCTTTCCAGCATCACAACCATCCTGTTCTTCTCCAACGACTCCCTGGCGTCCATCGCCCTCAAACTGTTTGAATCGGTTTCCGAACACTACACCCTGCTGGCCATCCCGTTCTTTATCCTGTCGTCCCAGTTTCTATCGACAGGCGGCGTGGCCAAACGGATCATCAATTTCGCCCTGGACTGCATCGGACACGTCAAGGGCGGCCTGGCCATGGCCTCTGTCCTGGCGTGCATGCTCTTTGCCGCTGTCTCCGGCTCATCACCGGCAACCGTGGCCGCCATCGGCAGCATCGTCATTGCCGGGATGGTCCGCTCCGGATACCCGGAGGCCTTTGCCGCCGGCGTCATCTGCAACGCCGGAACGCTCGGCATTCTCATTCCGCCGTCCATCGTCATGCTGGTCTATGCGGCGGCCACTCAGGAATCAGCCGCGCGCCTGTTCATGGCCGGGTTCGTACCGGGCGTCTGCCTCGGTCTGTTGCTGATGATCGCCATCTACATCGTGGCCCGGATAAAAAACTACCCCGCCCTGCCCTGGCCGGGATTCCGTCAGGTTTTCCGCTCCGGCTTCACGGCCCTGGGCGGACTGATGCTGGTCATCATCGTGCTCGGCTCCATCTACGGCGGCGTCTGCAGCCCGACCGAAGCGGCAGCCGTGTCTGCGGTCTATGCCTTCTGGGTTGCGGTTTTTGTCTACCGCGACATGGGACCGCTCAAAGACGTGCCGCTGCGACGCCATGGCGATGGATTGCCTTTGGTCCTGGTGCGCGGGCTTTGGCAGACTATCTGGGCCCTGCCCAAGTCCGTGGTTCACCCCGAAGTCCGACACGTGGTTCTGGACGCGGCCAAGGTCAGCATCATGCTCCTGTTCATCATCGGCAACGCCATGCTTTTTGCCCACGTGCTGACCACGGAGCGCATACCGCACATGATTGCCGAGACCATTGTCAGCTGGGGCCTACCGGCCTGGGGTTTTCTGATCGTGGTCAACATTCTGCTGCTGGCCGCCGGCAACTTCATGGAACCGTCGGCCATCACCATGATCATGATTCCGATCCTCTTTCCCATTGCCATGAAGCTCGGCATCGACCCCATTCATCTCGGGGTCATCTGCGTGGTCAACATGGAAATCGGACTGATCACCCCGCCGGTCGGGCTGAACCTTTTTGTCACGGCCGGTATCACCAAGCGCGACCTGACCTGGTGCGTGCGTGCGGCCCTGCCATGGCTGACCATTCTGCTCGGATTCCTGATGTTGGTCACCTACGTGCCCCAGATCTCCCTCTGGTTGCCGGAATTCATCGACAGGCTCAAAGGCTACTGATTCTAAACACACTCCACCACACAAAGAAAGGCCTCTGCAGGAGGCCTTTCTCATTTGCAGACTCTCCGTTGTACCTGCTTCTGTTTTGAGGGAGACATTGCCGGATCAACCACTGGGAACGGTCGACGGCATAAAAAAACAGCGCCCCGGCAATGTCCGGAGCGCTGTTCAGTGCGGCAGGCTGAATGTCAGACAGTACGACTACATGGCCATGAGGCGGGCGATGCGGTCCTCGGTGGCCGGGTGGGTGGAAAAGAGGCTGGCCAGCTTGGTGGCCGTGAGCGGATTGACGATGAACATGTGCGAGGTGGCCGGATTGGCATCCTGCATCGGCACCGCGCTGGATGCCTGCTGCAGCTTCTGCAGGGCGCTGGCCAGGGCTTTCGGATTGCCGCACATCTTGGCCCCGGCCGCGTCGGCCATGAATTCCCGCGAGCGGGACACGGCCATCTGGATCAGCATGGCGGCAATGGGAGCGATGATGGCCATCGCCAGCCCGCCGAGCATGCCGCCGCCCTCTTCGTCGTCCCCGCGTCCCATACCGAAAATGGTCGCCCACTGCAGCATGCTGCCGAGCATGGAGATGGCGCCGGCAAAGGTCGCGGCGATGGTTGAAATCAGGGTGTCCCGGTTCATGACGTGCGCCAGTTCGTGCGCCATGACTCCTTCGAGCTCGTCGCGGGAGAGAATGCGCATGATGCCCTGAGTGGCGGCCACGGCTGCGTTCTGCGGATTACGTCCCGTGGCAAAGGCATTGGGACTGTCGGAAGGAATGATGTAGACCTTGGGCATGGGCATGTTCGCCTTGCGGGCCAGATTTTCGACAATGCCGTAGAAATCAGGACTGTCGGCCCGGGTCACTTCGCGGGCGTTGTACATTTTCAGGACGATCTTGTCCGAATTCCAGTAGGCGAAAAAATTCATTCCGCCGGCGATGAGAAAGGCGATCATCATGCCGGATTTACCGCCGATGGCGCCGCCCATGGCAATGAGCAGCAAAGTCAGAAGAGTCAGAAGCATGGTCGTTTTCAGCTGATTCATGTGTGTCCTCCGGTATTGGGGGATAAAAAAAAGACCCTTATCCCCGTGATGTGGGTTAAAGGTCTGGCTGACCCCGGCGGGTGCCGGATTCCCGGGTCCGGGCCACTGGCCGTACTGACGAACCGCGGGTCGGCCGTCGCTGGACGACCGATAGCTACTCCCCTTTGAAGGTTTGAAACTAATTTCCGGGTGCAGGGGTGTCAAGGGCGCTCAAACGACCGAAAAGCGGCTGCTGCCGCGATATTTATTCTTGACGTGACTTCGGAACTTCTCCAAAAAAACGTTTGCTAAGAGGTGTCGCCGAGTTCGCGCCCAGGCAGAAATCCACGCCAGGAGGGGCCATGAACGCAGTACCCCCGCAGCGCCCGACACCCGTCGATTCCGGCATGCCAGCAGACGCCACCGCGCCGATCGTCCAGTTGCACAACGTGACCAAGATCTACGACGGCCAGCACGCCCTGCACCAAGTCTCCCTCGACGTGCATCGGGGAGAGTTCCTGACCATCCTGGGCCCATCGGGGTGCGGCAAAACCACCATTTTACGGCTGGTGGCCGGCTTCGAGAGCGCATCTTCCGGATTCATTTCCATCAACGGTCAGAACGTGACCGACCTCCCTCCGGAACGACGCAACGTCAACACCGTCTTTCAGAGCTACGCCCTGTTCCCGCACATGAACGTTTTCGAGAACGTGGCCTTTGGCCTGCGCATGAAACGCAGACCCGCCGCCGAAATTTCACGCGAGGTCAGCGAAGCCTTGCGCATGGTGCAGCTCGAAGGCTTCGAGACCCGCATGGTCAGCCGTCTGTCCGGCGGACAGCAGCAACGGGTGGCCATTGCCCGGGCCATCATCAATCGCCCCCTGGTGCTGCTCCTGGACGAACCCCTTTCGGCCCTGGACTACCGCCTGCGCAAGCAAATGCAGCTGGATCTCAAGCACCTGCAGCGCAAACTGGGCATCACCTTTGTCCTGGTCACCCATGATCAGGAAGAGGCGTTCTCCATGTCCGACCGGGTAGTGGTCATGAACAATGGACGGATCGAACAGATCGGAACCCCGGTCGGCATCTACGAGGAACCGCGCAATCTTTACGTGGCCCGCTTTGTCGGCGAGATCAACATCATCGACGCCGAGGTGGTGGAACAGTCCGGGGACCGGGCGCGGGTCAAGGCCCAGGGGTTGGACGTTTACATGCCTGCCCGGCATGTTTTCTCTCCCGGCGACAAGGTCCATATTCTTCTGCGGCCCGAGGACCTGCGCGTCGAAACCCTCAAGGATCTGGCCGAAGACCCCGAACTTGAAGACAGCTTTGCCCGCGAACGATCCCTGGTCGGCTCCGTGGTTGAAACCATTTATAAAGGCGCGACCTACGACGTCATTGTCCGCCTGGATGCCGGCGGCACGGTCACGGCCACGGAATTCTTCAATGAAGACGACGAAACCGTGTACTTCCGCGCCGGCGACAGGGTGGCCGTGAGCTGGGTTGAAGGTTGGGAAGTGGTGCTGCCCCATGAAAAATGACGGTTTCTTCAAACTGGCCGTCATTGTCGGAACCATCGGATGGATGGCGATATTCGCCTTTGTGCCCAACATTCTCGTCTTCCTGGCCAGCTTTTGCTCCACGTCGCCGGAAAATTTCATTGAGCCCGGCCTGTCCCTGCGCAACTACAGCCGGCTTATGGACAAGACGCATCTGGACATTCTCCTGTCCTCACTCAAGCTCTCCGGCCTGGTGACCCTGATCTGTCTGGTCACGGCCTATCCGTTCGCGGCCATCCTGGCCCGGACCAGAAATCCCCTGCGCGGCACGTTGCTGCTGCTGGTCGTCATCCCGTTCTGGACCAATTCCCTGGTGCGGACCTACGCCATGACCGCCATGCTCAATTCCAGCGGCATCGTGAACAACCTCCTCCTGTCTCTCGGGCTGATCACCGAACCGCTGGCCATGATGTACACTCCCGGCGCCGTGGTTCTCGGCCTGACCTATACCCTGCTGCCGTTCATGATTCTCCCCCTGTACGCCGCCCTGGAACGTTTGGACCGCCGTTACCTGGAAGCAGCCCGGGATCTTGGAGCCAGTCCGTGGAGGGCTTTCTGGCGGGTCGTGCTGCCCCTGACCATGCCCGGCATTGTCTGCGGCTGCATGCTGGTCTTTTTGCCGGGCATCGGCATGTTCTACGTCTCCGACGTGCTCGGCGGGGCCAAAGCCATGCTGCTCGGCAATTTCATCCGCGACCAGTTCCTGACCACCCGCGACTGGCCCCTGGGCGCTGCGGCCAGCGTCACCCTGACCGTGCTGATGGGCGTCATGCTTCTCATTTACTGGAAAAGTTCGGCCCGCCTGGGCCGGGAGGACGCCTGATGAAAATCCTGCGTCTGATCTATGCCGGCCTGGTCTATGTCTTTCTCTACCTGCCTCTGGCCGTGATGGTCATCTACTCGTTCAACGCATCCCGCTTCTCCATGGCCTGGAAGGGCGTGACCCTGGAATGGTACGGCAAGCTCTTCGCCAATGTCAGCCTGATGCAGGCGGCCATGCACTCCCTGATCATCGCGGTCCTGGCCGCGACCTGCTCCAGCATCCTCGGCACCCTCATCGCCATGGCCCTGCATCGCTGGCGATTTCCGTCGCGCAAGGTCATTCACACCTCGCTCTTTGTCATGATGATGTCGCCGGACATCGTCATCGGCATTTCCCTGCTGGTCCTGTTCATGGCCCTGTCCGTGCCTCTGGGCTTCTGGACCCTGCTCATGGCCCACGTCACCCTGTGCGTGCCCTTTGTCGCCATTACCGTGCACAGTCGGCTGCTGGGTTTTGACGCCCACGTGGTCGAGGCGGCCAGGGACCTGGGAGCCGGGGAGTACGAAGTCTTTCGCCACGTGGTTCTGCCCATGATTTTTCCCGCGGTCATGGCCGGATGGTTTCTGAGCTTCACCTTGTCCATTGACGACGTCATCATCAGCTTTTTCACCACCGGACCGACCTTCGAGGTCCTGCCTCTGCGCATCTATTCCATGGTCCGCCTCGGGCTGAAACCCGAAGTCAACGCCTTGTGCGCGATCATGATCCTTATAACCGCTGTGGCCGTCTTTGTGTCCCAGCGCCTTTTAAAGGAGAAAGCATGAAACGACTTGCCTTTTGCCTCCTGTGCCTGCTGTTCATTCCATCTCTGGCCTGGGCCAAAGAGCTTTACGTCTACAACTGGTCCGAATACCTGCCCGACAGCGTACTGCGGGATTTCACCCGCGAAACAGGCATCAAGGTCATCATGTCGACCTACGACAGCAACGAAGCCCTGTACGCCAAGATCAAGATGGTCGACGCCAAGGGCTACGACCTCATTGTTCCGTCCACGGATTTCGTTTCGCGCATGCGCAAGGAAGGTTTGCTGCAACCCGTGGACAAGTCCAAACTGTCCAATTTCGCCAACCTGGACCCGCACCTGCTGAACCAGGCCTTTGATCCGGACAATACCTACAGCATTCCGTACATGTGGGGCTCCACGGCCATTGCCGTCAACAGCAAGGACCCGGTCGCGGCCGCAGTCACGTCCTTTGCCGACTTGTGGAAGCCGGAACTGAAGGGCAAAATCCTTCTGCCCAACGACATGCGCGGGGTCCTGGGCATGGGCCTCAAACGCCTGGGATACTCGCTGAACGAAACCGATCCGGCCAAGGTGGCTGAAGCCTGCGAACTGCTCTTGCCGCTCATGGCCAGCGTGCGGGTCTTTGACTCGGACTCGCCCAAGCAGGCCCTGTTGAACAACGAAGTCCAGGTTGCCGTCCTCTGGAACGGAGAAGCCTATATCGCCTCGGGTGAAAACCCGGACATCCGCTACGTATATCCGACCGAAGGCTTCAGTCTGTGGGTCGACAATCTGTGCATCCCCAAGAACGCGGCCAACGTCGAAAACGCCCACATCTTCATCGACTACCTTCTGCGTCCGGAAGTGGCGGCCTTTATCTGTCAGGAGATGGGCTACTCCTCGCCCAACCTGGCGGCCCAGGCCACCTTGCCCGAGGACGTGCGCGGCAATGAAATCGTCTATCCGGCCGAAGCCGACATGATCCGGGGTGAATTCGAGACCGATCTCGGCCCGGCGGTCAAGGCCTACGAAGAGTGCTGGATGCGGCTCAAAACCAGCAAATAACCGTTCGTGCGCTTCCTCTGCGCTCAGGCGGCCCGTCCATCCGGACAGGGCCGCTTTTTTTCGACCTGCCGGCTTCGTTCTTGACTCCGGAGCCAAGCTGTCCCATGCCCTGGCGTGACGCCTGAACACTGTCCTCCAGGTGCGGGCCCGACTTCATGCACAACCCGGAGATTTCCATGCCATATTTTCGTTGCTTTCTATTGGCCGCTTTGACTCTGACCCTCTTCGGCTGCTCATCCGAAACCGCCCCGCCACCCCAGCCTGCAATCAAGCCGGTCAAGACCGTAACCGTGGGCGAGCGCGAAGCCGGAGCCTTACGTTCCTTTCCCGGAACCGTGGTCGCCGGCGACGCCGTGGACCTGGGTTTTCGAGTTCCCGGCCAACTGGCCGCCCTGCCCGTGCTCGAAGGTCAGCATGTTGAGCGCAACGATGTACTGGCCCGTCTGGATCAACGCGACTTCCTGACCACGGTGGCCAACCTCGAATCGCAACTGACCGGAGCCAAGGCCACCCTGCATGAGGCAACCCTCAATCTGGAACGCAGCGAACAACTGCTGAGGTCCGACATCATTGCCCGCGCGGCCTACGACTCGGCCAAGGCTGCCCACGACAACGCCCGCGCCCGCCTGGAGAGTCTGGAGCAACAAATCCGCCAGGCCCGGCTCAATCTGCAGTACACGGAACTCACGGCGCCCTTCGCCGGCACGGTCGCGGCAAAATATATCAAGAATTTCGAGAATGTGCAGGCGCAGCAGCCGATCATCCGTCTGGAAGACACCTCGACCCTGGACGTGGAAGTGGAGATTCCGGAATTCGTGTATGCGCTCTATTCCAAAAGCGGTACGCGGCCCGTGTCGCCCATGGTCCGCTTCGAGGCTTTTCCGGACAAGGAGTTTCCGGCCCGGCTCAAGGAATACCGAACCACGCTCAATCCCAGGACCCAGACCTACACCGTCACCTTGACCGTCGACAAATTAGGCGAAGTCACGCTTCAGACCGGCATGACGGCCGAAGTCCAGGGCCGCCTGCCTGTGGCGGATCAATCGGAGGGGTTTATGCTGCCGGCCACAGCCGTGTTCGGCGGAACGCAGGGCGAAACCCTGGTCTGGATCGTGGGCGATGATTTTTCCGTTCATTCCCGCCGGGTGGACGTTGGCGAGATGCAAAACAGCGACATGGTCATCAGGACCGGTCTTGAAGCAGGCGAAAAAGTCGTCACGGCCGGAGTTCACTATCTGCGCGAAGGTCAGGTTATCCGGTTGCTGGAAGGTCCGGTTGGCGGCGATCGGCCATGAACGTCGCTGAATTCTCCATCCGCAAACCCGTGGCGACCCTGGGGCTGACCGTGGCCCTGGTCATCGGCGGCCTGGTGGCCTACCTGTCCATGGGCCGCCTGGAAGACCCGGAGTTCACCATCAAGGACGCCCAGGTCATCACCGCCTATCCCGGAGCCACGGCGCGGGAGGTGGCCGAGGAAGTCACGGACAAACTGGAAAGCGCCATCCAGCAACTGGGGCAACTCAAGCGGGTGACCTCCGTTTCCAAGCCGGGCATGTCCATCATTACGGTTTCCATCAAAGACTCCTACGGCCAGGACAAGTTGCCGCAGGTCTGGAACGAATTGCGGCACAAGGTCGGCGACGCTCGTGCCTCCCTGCCTCCGGGCGCGGCCGCCCCCATTGTCTATGACGACTTTGGCGACGTGTACGGCATTTTTTTCGCCGTCACGGCCGACGGCTACTCATACAAGGAACTCAAAGCCCATGTGGACTGGCTGCGCAAGGAGCTGCTCCTGGTCCCGGACGTGGCCAAGGTGACCATCTGGGGCGCCCAGCCCGAAGCCGTGTATGTGGAGATTCCCCGCACCAGGCTGCGCGCCCTGGGCGCGTCCGTGGCCACGGTTTCGACGCTGCTGGCCCAGCGCGGCGTGGTCGCCGACGCCGGTCATGTCCATGTCGGGCCGGAGTATATCCGCATAGCCCCGTCCGGCGGCATTTCGACCGTCGAGGATCTGGGCAACCTGTTCGTGACCGACGTGGCCACGGGCAAACTGGTCTATCTGAAAGACATCGCCCGCATTTCCAGAGGCTACGTCGAACCCGAAACCAGGATGATGCGCCACAACGGTCTGGTTTCCCTGGGTGTGGGCGTGTCTCTGGCCTCGGGTGGCAACATCGTTGAATTGGGACAACGGGTCATGGCCAAGCTGACAGAGCTCGACCGGGACACGCCGGTGGGCATGATCCTGGATCCGGTCTATTTCCAGCCCGACTATGTGACCCGGGCCGTGGACGGCTTTGCCGTCAGTCTGGCCCAGGCCATCGCCATTGTCATCGCCGTGCTCATGGTCACCATGGGCTTGCGCAGCGGGCTGATCATCGGCACGGTTCTCGGCGTGACGGTTTGCGGGTCATTTTTGTTCATGAAGGCCATGGACATCGAGCTGCAGCGCGTGTCGCTGGGCGCGCTGATCATTGCCCTGGGCATGCTGGTCGACAACGCCATTGTCATCACCGAAGGCATGCTGGTCCGCATCCAGAAAGGCGAGGATCGCATCCGGGCCGCCGGCCTTGTGGTCCGTCAGAATATGTGGCCACTGCTCGGAGCCACGGCCATCGCGATCATGTCCTTTGCCGCCATCGGCCTGTCCGACGACAATACGGGCGAATACTGCGGCTCCCTGTTCTGGGTACTGTTCATTTCGCTGCTGCTCAGCTGGGTCACGGCCATCACCGTCACCCCCCTCTTCTGCCATTTTTTCCTCAAAACAGGGCACACCCCGGACCGCGATCCTTACGGCGGCCTGATCTTTACCATCTACCGCCTGATCCTGCGGAGTTGCCTGCGCTATCGGTGGGTCACGGTCGGTACGATGGTCCTCTTGCTGGGCCTGGCCATGTGGGCCTTTCAGTTTGTCGACCAGAGCTTTTTCCCGGCATCGACCCAGCCTCAATTCTTCATCGACATGTGGAAGCCCGAAGGAACGGCCATCGCCGAAACCAGTCGGGACCTGAGCCTGCTGGAAAAACAGGTTTTGCAGGACGACCGCGTAGAGTCGGTCTCGACCTTTGTCGGCGGCGGCGCGCCGCGGTTCATGCTCGTCTATGGCCAGGAAAAGGACTACCGCAACTACGGACAGCTGATTGTCACGGTCAGGGATTACAAGGAAATACCG
Source organism: uncultured Desulfovibrionaceae bacterium (assembly GCA_964651415.1). Classification (GTDB taxonomy): domain Bacteria; phylum Desulfobacterota; class Desulfovibrionia; order Desulfovibrionales; family Desulfomicrobiaceae; genus Desulfomicrobium. The sequence goes on along the minus strand of CAZYZA010000051.1, from coordinate 3,793 downwards.
GATCTGATCGAAACATACCGGCAGTACGCCACTGCCCATTTTCCCGAAGCCTTTTTCAAGTTCAAGCTGGTTCGCCTGGGACCGGGACGTGACGATCCGGTGGAAGTGCGCTTCAGCGGGCCGGACCCGGATGTCCTGCGCACGCTTTCGGCCCATACCCAGGAGATCATCAGCCGGCATCCCAATGCCCAGGGCATCCGGGATAACTGGAGACAAAAGGTCAAGGTGATCCGCCCGGTCATCGCCGAAGCCGCAGCCCAGCGCGCCGGACTCGATCGATCCGACATCGCCCGCGCCCTGCAGATGGCTTTTTCCGGAACGACCGTGGGCGTCTACCGCGAGGAGGACCGCCTGCTGCCGATCATTGTCCGACCGCCGGCCGATGAACGCCTGGATGTGAGGCGGTTGGCCGACGTGCAGATTTTCAGTCCGGTCCTGAAAACCATGATTCCCCTCAACCAGGTGGTTTCCGAACTGCAAACCGTGATGGAGGACAGCATCCTGCAACGCCGGGACAGAAGTTTCACGATCACGGTCTCGTGCGAACCCGTGGTCGGCCTGCCCAGTCTGCTTTTTCAGGACCTCCAGGCCGATCTGCGCCAGATGGACCTTCCTCCCGGCTATCGTCTGGAATGGGGCGGGGAATTTGAAGACTCCCGCGACGCCCAGGCCGCCCTGGCCTCGTCCATCCCCGGCACGGTGGCCCTCATGGTGCTGATCACGGTCCTGCTCTTCAACGCCTTGCGCCAGCCCCTGATCATCTGGCTGACCGTGCCCCTGGCCCTGATCGGCGTAACCTCCGGCCTGCTCCTGACCGGGCAGCCCTTCGGCTTCATGGCCCTGCTCGGTTTTCTGAGCCTGGTCGGCATGCTGATCAAAAACGCCATTGTCCTGCTTGATGAGATCCGCGTGCTGCGGGAGGCCGGAGGTGAACCCCGCACCGCCGTGGTCGAAGCCTCGATCAGCCGCATGCGGCCCGTGCTCATGGCGGCGGGAACAACGGTGCTGGGCATGATTCCGCTTCTTGGCGACGCCTTTTTCGCGGCCATGGCCGTGACCATCATGGCCGGTCTGACCTTTGCGTCCATCCTGACCCTGGTCGTGGTGCCCGTCTTGTACGCGATTCTTTTTCGGGTCAGCACAGACTGATCCTCGCGCTCAGCAACGAGCCGAGCGGCAAAAGTTCATGCGCAGAAAAACAGAAGGGCCGGTTTCCCGGCCCTTCTGTGGTGTGATTCAATCTCGTTAGTCGATGTTGACAACGTGTTCTTCACCGGTCTCAGCGTGCAGCACGTGCACGGCACAGCCCAGTCACGGGTCGTAGGCGCGAACTAGGCGCCCGACATTGACAGGATTTTTGACATCGGGAACCGGCACACCGATGAGAGCTTCCTCCACCGGACCGCGCTGACCCATGTCGTCCATGGGGTTGCAATTCCACAATGTTGCAGAAACGATCTGATAACTATCAATCTTCTTGTCTGTGATCTTCAGGTAATGCAACAAAGAGCCACGCGGGGCTTCCGTGAATCCGGTGCCTTCGCCGGCATCCGGAATCTCAGCCTTCACGTAAGTTTCGGCGCCAGGCTGAACCTGCTTCAGCCATTTTTCGATAGCCACAGCTGTCAGCCAAGTTTCCTCAGCGCGGGCCACGTGACGTCCCATGATGGAGAACGCCTTGTCACCCAGGTCGCGGAAAACCTTGGCGTCAATGCCGTACAGTTCCTTGAGCAACTTCTTGCCAACCGGGCTCAGTTCGGGATTGGCGACCCACATACGCGCCAGGGGACCGACCTCGCAGGGCTTATCTTTGTAACGGGGTGACTTAACAAAGCTGTATGCACCCTTTTTGTCAGGATTGGGGTTGGTTTCGCCTTCGCTGTAGTGCAGTCCGGGTTTGGACTGATCAAAGAAGGAGTAACCCACGTATTCCTTGATCAGCGCCGGATCGAACTCTTCGTCCTGGCCGTCAATGTATACGCCGGGCTTGAGCATGAAGGTCTTGTAATCGTCGTCCTCGGGGAAGACGCCAAAAGCAATCACGTTCTTCCAGCCAATGCCGGTCTCGAACAGATCCGTGTATACCGAACCGACGGTGTAAACCAGAGGCAGGTATTCTTCGACCACGAATTTTTCAACTTCTTTGAAACGAGCCGCGTACTCAGCCAGCTTGTCGGCCGTGGGAATCTGGGTAGCGCCGCCAACAACCAGACCCTGAACGTGAGGCATGCGTCCGCCGAACATGGCCACCATCTCGTGGCAGATACGACGCATTTCCAAGGCTTTGAGATACTGGTTCAATCCGTAGGTATTCACAGATTCGGCCTTGGCCGGATCCTTGATGCGATCCGTCAGCAAGTCGGCGTTCTGATACCGAGGTACAAAAGGAGCAACATCCGGTCCCTTAACGTAGTCAAGGGCAGCCAGATGGTAAAAATGCAGAATGTGAGACTGCAAGTAGTTGGCACCGAAAATAAGATTTCGGGTAATACGGCCGTTGGTCGTCACCTTGAGCCCGAAAGCTTCGTCCTGCGCCATGACCGAAGCAGTGGCGTGGGCCGTGGGGCAAACGCCGCAGATGCGCTGCACGATCTGGGAAGAGTCCCGGGGATCGCGGCCACGCAGAATCTGTTCAAAACCACGATACATGCCGCCGTAACATCTGGCGTCGACAACCTTGCCGTCCTTGACTTCAACTTCAATTTTCAGATGGCCCTCAACCCGGGTCAACGGATCAATGGCTATTTTGATTTTCCCGTCAGCTGCGGGAGTAGCTGCTTGTGCCACGTCTGTCCTCCTTGATTATTCCGCTACATAGAAAGGAGACTTTCCATCCGGAAAGTCCGGTTCCACACAGCCGATACACACGGCGTTCTCGACACACCAGTTAATGCCGTTGTTCCAACGACGCTTGGCGCAATCGGCATAGGTGGACGGACCTTTGCACCCAAGTTCAGCTTTACAGCCGGGCTTGGTGAAGGTTTCGGAGAATTCGGAATTGTCGTACTGATCAAGGTACGGACAGGTCTCGTGGACGTTGTCACCAAAGAAGAGGGTCGGACGACCGTCATCATCCAGATCGGGCAGGGGATGTTCTTTGGGATTGAGGACATGACTCCAGGCAGCGACCAGCGTGCCGACCATCCAGTCCGGATGGGGCGGACATCCGGGGACATTGACCAGCAGCTTCTCAATTTTTTCCTGGGCAAAGAAATCACGCAGACTCATGGAACCGGTGACATTTCCACGGGCAGCGGGAATACCGCCGTACGCGGAACACGTGCCGATACCTACGGTGGCCAGAGACTTGGGAGCAAGGTCGCGGATCAATTCCACCATGGTCACTTCGTGGTGATGACCTTTGGCGTCATAGGTTTCACCGACAATGCAGTAACGACCTTCTTTTGCAGTGGGGATGGAACCTTCAACCAACAGGAAGAAGTTTCCCTTGAATTTTTCGGCGACAGCATAGAGATGCTCCACGGCCATATCGCCTTCGCTGGCCATGACGGTGGGGTGATACTCAAGACTGATCACGTCCAGCAGAATCTCCTTGATTCTGGGATGAACAGCGTTGAGCAGTGACACGGAGCACCCGGTGCATCCCTGTCCCTGAACCCAAATGACCGGTGCTTTCTTGGCACCCTCAGTCATGGCATGGAGAATCCCAGGATGGTAAATCTGGGAGATCCCCAATCCGGCGACGCCTGCGGAGCACAGTTTGACGAATTCACGTCTGCTTAGACTCATACCCTCCTCCTTAAGGTAATAGCGTGCAGAGACTACAGCACTT
>CAZYZA010000050.1:0-24597 GCA_964651415.1 uncultured Desulfovibrionaceae bacterium | reverse complement strand
GGCCCCCTGGCCCGGACTGGATTCCAGGGAGATTGTCCCTCCCAGGGTCTGGGTGACCAGGTTGTAGACAATGTTCATGCCCAGGCCCGTGCCGCCCGAGCCGCGGGTGGTCGTGTAGAAGGGGTCGAAGATTCGCTCCCGTTGCTCCTGGTCCATGCCGACACCTGAGTCGCGATACCGCAGCTCAAGCATGTCCCCGCTGGACTCCACATGGATGGATATCTCGCCGGGACGGCCATCGGCAAAACCGTGAATCAGGGAGTTCATGATCAAGTTGGTCAGGATCTGCATGATGGCCCCGGGATAGGAGTTGAGCAGGATGTTTTCCGGGCAGGTCATGCCGACCGTGTGCGGCGTGCGTTTGAACTGGGGGCGAAGACTGATCAGAATCTGTTCCAGATAGGTCTTGAGCTCAAAACTGCGTTTCTCCTCCGAGCTCTGATCCGCCGCGACCTTCTTGAAGCTCTGCACCAGCTCGGCCGCCCGTTCCAGATTGGTCAGGACCGAGGACGCGGACTCTTCAGCCACGGTCAGATATTTTTCCAGGTCAGAGCGTTTCATCTCCCCCTGCTGATACAGTCCCCGCAGATGGCGGGTCCGCTCCAGCAAAAAGGACGACGCCGTGACGCTGACACCGATGGGCGTGTTGACCTCATGGGCCACGCCGGCCACCAGATCGCCAAGGGCCGCCATCTTGGCCGAATGAATCATCTCTTTCTGGGTGCGGGAGAGCTTTTCCAAAGAGTCTTCGAGACTGCGCTGATACTCCTTGTTCTGCCGCTGCAACCGGGAGCGTTCCAGACACGTTTCCACCGAATGCAGCAGGATGTTCATATCCTGGATGGGCTTCATCAGGTAATCCCAGGCCCCACGCCGCAAGGCCTCGACCACGTCGCGGATATCCCCGACCCCGGACACGACCATGACAGGCGTGGACGGCGAAAGCTCCCGTACCCGGGACAATACCTGCAGGCCGTCCATGCGCGGCATGCGCAAGTCCACCAGCACCATATCGGGACGAGCTGACTCGAAGACTTCAAGGCCTTGCTGTCCATCACCGGCCTGCAGAACAGTGTACCCGTAGTCTTCCAGGAAATTGCGCAGGCTGTCGCGCACTGCCTGGTCATCATCAATGGTCAGCACCACAGGTGCGGGCGACGTATTCATGGTCCCACCTCAGGTTTTCCCTGCCTTATGCACGCAATCACATCGCTTGGAACGATCTTGAGATCAAACATTCCCCACCAGCCGGATCTTCGGATTGTTGACTCATCACACGAAGCCCATCTCGAACCAGGGCAAAAAACATGTACTTATCCAGATGGTTGCCGAAGGCGTATCCAAACCTGGCCGTTTTTTCATGCGGCCATATCGAACCCGCCTCTACTGACGATAATGCTCCCTACAGAACACAAATTCAAACCGTTGAAAAGCGGGCGAACACAGCGGTTCGCCCCTCCGCGAGAAATACATGGACGCCGGATTGTTGCCACAGGCGATTCCGACCCACGAAATCCCCCACGCCAAGCAAACCGCCGCGGCACGCCCTCTCCTGTCAGGGGCATGACCAACGGCCGATATTCACACTCCCAAACAAAATAGTGTCCCATGCCAAAAAAAACGACTGCCTCCGGCATGTCGGATAAAATCGGCCAACGCCGACCCTCGGACAACAGCGGATCAATGGCCTTTTTTTCCCGATTCGGCGAAAAGCATCACCCGTGGAATGAGTGACCGTACGTCCCCGGCCGCAAGGGCATCCCTCAGACGCCCCTGAAATCCGGCCATGCACCACAGTGCGCGCAGCTTTCAGCCAAAGGCCAAAGACAGCAGCACAATAATGACCAGAGACGGGAGCAGGCTGGAAAGGCGGATCGTGGTCAATCCAAGCAGATTGATGCCGATGCCCAGGATAAGCGTCCCTCCCGTGGCCGTAAGCTGGGCTATGAGGTAGTCCGAAAAATAGGCCTGGAAGGACCCGGCAAAGATGGTCAATAAGCCCTGGTAGATCAACACGGGCAGAGCCGAAAAAAGCACCCCGGAGCCGTAGGTCGAGGCCAGGGCGATGGAGGCAAAACCGTCAAGCAGGGATTTGGTGAAAAGGATGGAGTGATCCCCCCGTATGCCTTCGTCAAACGCGCCCAAAATGGCCATGGCGCCGATGCAATAGATCAGGGACGCGTTGACCATACCGTCGACAAACCGAGTGTTGGTCGATCCGACCATGCCTTTGAGCTTGCCGGCCAAACCGGCAAAGCGATCCTCAAGATGCAGGGCCTCGCCGAGAATCCCTCCGATCAGCACGCTCAAAACCACCAGCAGGCCATCTTGACCCTGAAGCGCCATTTGCATGCCGATGACCAACACGCACAGGCCAAGCCCCTGAAAAACAACCTGCCTCATTTTTTCCGGCAAACGGCCGTGCAGCATCAATCCCAAAGCGCCGCCAACGAGGATTGCCGCTGCATTGATTACAGAACCCAAGGGAAAAATCACCGGCGTGCTCCTTATGACCAATTCACAAAAAGGCCCTGCTCCCGACACGGGGCAGGGCCGAAACAATTCCGAGGCCATTCGGCCCCCCGGATCAGGACTTGCCGGACGACTTGAGGCTAAACTTCTCCAACTTGTCCTTGTAGGCCACAATTCCAGCGGTCAGGCCTTTGGCCATGGCTGTCAGGTAGTTGTCGGAATTGAGCCTGGCCGCCTCTGCCGGGTTGGTCAGATACCCCAGTTCGACCAGCACGGACGGCATGCGCGCGCCGGTCAGGACATAGAAAAAAGCCCCTTTGGAGCCATGGCTGGCCAACTGATATTTCGGACGCATGACGCGCAAGGTCTCCTTTTCGACCAAGGTGGCCATTTGCCGGGATTCATTGATCTTGGAGTTGAGCATCAGGTCCGACAAGATAAACTGCATATCGCTGATCTTCTTGGCCGAAACGCCGTTTTCCCGCGCCGCGACGCGAACAGCCTGGGCGTCAGTCGCCAGATTGAGATAATAGACCTCCAGCCCCTTGGCCGATGCATCCTTGTAGGCGTTGCAATGCAGGGAGATGAACAGGTCGGCGTTCTTGGCGTTGGCCATGGCCGTACGCTCTTCCAGAGGAATGAACTTGTCCGTGGTACGGGTGTAATGGACCTCAAACCCCTGGGCGCTGAGCATTTTGCCCAGGATCTTGGCCATGCGCAGATTGATGTCCTTTTCCCGCACACCGTTGGCCACGGCTCCCGGATCCTTGCCCCCGTGACCGGGATCGATCATGATTGTCCGGACCTTGAGTCCCAACTGCTCCACCAGGGAACCGGCGTACTTCTTTTGCTTGGGCGTGACCGCGATCTCCGGTGTTTTCGGCGGAGTCTGGGCCGTTGCGGCCGGTGCGACGGCGGCCGGCTTTGTCGCCGGTGGGGTTTTGGCCGGCGCGGCTTCCTGTTTTTTCGGCGGCTCTGCCTTGGCCGGAGATTCTTTCCTGACGACCTCCGCGTCCTTCCTGGCCTGCAATTCCGCCAGGGCAGCCTGAACATGCTCCTTGTCGTCCGGGCCTGCGGCCTGCTGCGGCGTCTGTTGCGGCGCCTGCTCCGGCGCGACCGGCCTGGCAACGGCAGAAGCGACCACCTTGCCGCCCTTGGCGCCGTAAATGTCAAGCACCACGCGATAGGGCTCAGGCAGGGTGAACACCCGGTAATGGTCCATCTGCATCAGATCAATGTTGACCAGCACGTTGCCCTGCCCGTCCGCATCGACATAGATGTGCGACAAGATGCCATCCTGAATTGACCGGGCGGCCATGACACCGGAGTCGATTCCCGACTTTTGCAAGGTGATCTGAAGCTGCTTGTTGCCGTTGCTGGTCTTCTCCACCAGGGCGCGTTCATAGGCCACGTCTCCGGTCATATCCATGACCACGCGGGTATATTCGTCGCTCGACCAGTGCCGGATGCCCATCAGGGTCACGCTCGGGGCAACCGCCGGCTTGGCCGCTGTTTTCTGCCCGCCCGAAGCCACGGCCGGCGCGGCGGTCGAGGGCGGCGGGGTCTTGGACTCGGTCGCGGTCTTGGCCGCAACGGAATCCGCGCCCTTGCCCATGGCCTCAAGCCTCTTGCGGGCTTCAGGGGCCATGTCTCCTTTGGGGTACGTGGCAATGACCGCCCTGAAGACCTCCTCGGCCCGGGCCATGTCCTTGGCCTGCTCCAGATAGATCATCCCCTTGCGATACAACGAGTCATCGGCCCAACCATGATTGGGAAACGAGGCCAGCATGCGGTCAAACGCGTCCAGCGCGTTCTTGCGATCAGAACGGTTAAAAGAACGGCGAGCCAGTTCCTCGTGGGAACGGCCCAGGAAATACATGGCCCTGGGCGCGAACTCACCCTTGGGGTCAGCGGCCAGAGACCGCTCAAAAGGCTTCATCACGGCCAGCCACTCGGCCCGAAAACCAGCCTTTTTCTCATCTTCAAGCACTGACTTGAAGGCCTTGACCCCCCGGGTGTACTCATCCTGGACCGAAGCCAGACACGTCCCGGACAGACCCAGAACCAGGGTCGCCAACATCAGCCATCGAAAAATACCGGAAATACGCATCCCTTATTCCACTGTCACGCTTTTGGCCAAATTCCGGGGCTGATCCACATCCTTGCCCAGGTATACAGCCATTTCGTAGGCAAAAAGCTGCACCGCCGGCAGCACCAGGAAACTTTTCAACGGCCCCCGCACTTCCGGCAGAATCCACGGACTTTCAACCACCGGAGCCGCGCCGGGATTGACCAGGGCAATGATCCGGCCTCCCCGGGCCTGAACCTCTTGCAGGTTGGACGCCACCTTCTGCAGCAGCTCGTCACCCAGGGCCATGGCAAATGTCGGAAAATGCGTGTCCACCAGGGCGATGGGGCCGTGCTTCATCTCGCCGGCAGCATACCCTTCGGCGTGAATGTAGGAGATTTCCTTCAGCTTGAGCGCTCCTTCCAGGGCCAGGGGATAATTCAAACCGCGCCCCAGAAAGAAAAAGCTGCGGGCATCGGCATAGTCCTGACACAAGGTCCGGGCCTTTTGTCTGATGGCCGGCAGTTCCTGCTCCAGCAGATTCGGAAGTTGTTGCAATGCAGACAGGCAGGAGGACAGCCTCTCCTCCGACAGGACGCCTTTGCGCTGCCCCCAGACCAACGTCATGAGCAGCAGCAGAACCATCTGACTGCACATGGCCTTGGTCGAGGCCACGCTGATCTCGGGTCCGGCCTGGGTGTAGACGACCTGGTCGGACTCGCGGGCAATGGACGATCCGACGACATTGCACAAACCGAGAATAGGAACTCCGGCCTCGCGGGCAATGCGGATGGCCGCCAAGGTGTCGGCCGTCTCGCCGGATTGGCTGATGGTCAGGACCAGATCATCCGGCAGAAAAACGCTGTCGCGATAACGGAACTCCGAGGCAATCTCGACCTGAACCGGAATCCGCGCCCACGATTCGAGCAGATATTTGGCCCACAAGCCCGCATGGTAGGACGTGCCGCAGGCCACGATGGTCAAACGTCCGGGCACGGACACGGCGTCAAGTTCAGGCAGGACAACCAGCCCTTTCTGAATCCGACCGGCCAGGCAGTCGCGAATGACCTTGGGCTGCTCAAAAATCTCCTTGAGCATGAAGTGCTTGTAGCCGTCCTTTTGCGCCGCCTGCACGTCCCAGGAAATATGCTTGATCTCCTTGACCTTCGGCTCAAGGGTGCGGGCGTCCAGCACCTGCCAGGCATCGGCATCCATCTCCACCAGCTCGTCGTTGTCGAGAAAGACCACGTCCCGGGTATAGGGCAGAAAGGCGGGAATGTCCGAAGCCAGAAAATTCTCGCCGGTGCCGATGCCCATCAGCAACGGGCTGGCCTTGCGACTGGCCCAGATCTTCCCCGGATGATCCCGCGACAACAGGGCAAAGGCGTAGGCCCCTTCCACCTGGCCCAGGGCCCAGGCAATACCCTTCGGTACGTCCCCGGTCAGCTGAACACCTTTGGCAATGACGTGGACCAGGACTTCCGTGTCCGTCTCGGACTGAAACACATGCCCCTCGGCCTGCAGTTCCTTTTTGAGCTCGGCGTAATTTTCGATGATGCCGTTGTGGACCAGGGCAAACCGGCTGTCCCCGTCCATGTGGGGATGGGCATTGCGCTCCACCGGCAACCCGTGGGTCGCCCAGCGGGTGTGGCCGATGCCGCAGACCGATGACGCCGTGTCGAGACCTTCGATTTTCCGATCCAGAGCTCCGAGCTTGCCCTCGGCCCGGATAACTCGCAGTCCGCTGCCTTCGGCGTATGCCACTCCGGCCGAATCGTAGCCGCGATATTCAAGGCGACGCAAGCCTTCGACAATGGCCGGAATGGCCGGTCTGCGCCCCGTGTATCCGATGATGCCGCACATGCTTACCTCTCGTTGTTCCGCGTTTTGGCCCAAAATTCCGGCCACCCGCGCAACAGGTCGCGCAAGGCCCGGCCACGGTGACTTCTGGCGTTCTTCACCCCGGCTTCCATCTGGGCAGCGGTCATGCCCAACTCCTCGTCAAAAAAAACCGGATCGTAACCAAAGCCCATATCTCCCGCCGGTGCGTGAGTCACCCGGCCCGGCCACTGCCCCCGTCCGACCAGTTCCAATCCGTCAGGATCGGCGGCCAGCATCACGCAGGCAAAATGACAACCACGGTCCTTGTCCGGAATGAGGCGCATGGCATCCAGCAATTTGTTCACATTTCTCTCGTCCGTGGCGTCTTCCCCGCTGTAACGGGCCGAATAGACGCCTGGAGCCCCGTTCAGGGCGTCCACCGCCAACCCGGAATCGTCGGCCACCGCCACCAGGCCCGTCATCGCGGCCACGGTCCGGGCCTTGATGCGGGCATTTTCTTCAAAGGTAACGCCTGTTTCAGGAATATCGCCGATATCCGGAAAATCCTTCAGCCCCAAAACTCGAATATCCGGCACAAGCTCGGCCAACATGGTCGAAAGCTCCCGGATTTTTCCGGCATTGCCGGTGGCCAGCACAATGGTATTCATGCCACGTCCATCAGGAAAGGTCATAGATTTCAAAACGGAACTCACTCAAATCCGCATGCAGCATCCGCCCGGCCAAGCCCAGCCGACCCGTCAGCAGGTACTGCACGGTTTCAGCGGCCTGCAGGGCTCCGGCCAGACAAGCCGACGGCGCCAGACTGCCCAGCACATGCTCCGCGTCTTTGTCGTCAGGATTGGTCCACAAACTGGAAATGCCGATCTGCCCCGGAAGCTCGCTGCCGATCAGCGCGGTCCAGCCGGCCACGGCCGCAGCCACGACAGGCACATGGTGCTCACTGGCGGCCTGGTGCAGGGCCAGCCGGGGCGCGATCCCGCCCAGCGCGTCCACCACCACGTCCACTCCGGGCAAAACCGTCGGCAGATTGCCTGCATCCAGAAAAAAATCGAGCGGTTCAACGGTGATCAACGGACAGGTTTCCCGCACACGCTCGGCCGCAGCCAGCGCCTTGTTCCGGCCCAGATTGCCCGAATGCGACACCAGCTGACGGTTCAGATTGCTTTCCTCGAAGCAGTCCCCGTCAGCCACCACAATATGGCCGACGCCGATGCGCGACAGCAACTCCAGCACATACCCGCCAAGCCCTCCCACTCCGGCCAGCAGGACTTTTGATCGGGCCAGACGCGTCTGCCCGTCCGGCGACACGGCATGAAGGTTCTTGAGCAGGGGAAGGGGGGTCAGCTCGGATTTCATGGCCTCCCGCGCCCCGTCCGCCAAAGACAAACCATGTTCTGCGCACAGGATGCGCAATTCTTCCAAAGCAACAGTCCGCACCTTGCGCTGCGGATTGTCCACGGCCAGTCGGCTCAGGGCCGCGGCAAAACCCCGGCTCATCCCCCACCCACCGCAGGAAAAAGTCCGACCTGGTCGCCTTCGGCCAGCACCGTCTCCAGCTCGCTGTTCTTGCTGTTGATGAACACGAGCTTGATGTCCTCGGGGCTCAAACCCAGCCGGGGCAACATGGCGGCGACAGTGGCCCGGTCATCCAGTTCGAGCACCCCGTCCGGCGGTGTATGATGACTCAGGGTGGCAAAACACTTGACACGAACGCGCATGGCACATCCTCCCGCAGACCATATTCAGTAAACATCCCTGACAAAGTCCGCATCTTTGCCAGGCCGTGGGCCGGAGTCAATCATTTTCGACGTGACGGCCCTGGACGTGCGAGAACTCCGCCGCTCTACTCCAGGACGATTTCCACCTTCTGGCCGGGCACGTTGCCCTTGAGTTCCGTCAACAACCCTCTGATCGTTGCCGTCACCAGCCGATCGACAAACGGGTTCAGGGCCAGGCGCTGCCCGCCGACCCGCACACTCAGCTTGGCGTGCATGGCCACGCACTGCGCCGGAGTGGCCGCTCCGGCCACAATGTCGGCCCCCAGCCCCTGGCAGGTATCACGACCACAGGCCCCGCAATCCAGCCCCGGCAAGGTAAAGCCCATTTTCTCCACCAGATCGGCCAGAGCCTCCACGGAATCAATTCCGGGAATCCCATCCATGCCCCGAGCACCCCAGGTGGCAATGGCCAGACCATTGTTCAGCACGGTTTCATCCTCGTCCGTTCCCAACGCCAGGATGCGCGGCAGCCACGTCAGGGACTTCCCGCCCTCGACCAGGACAACGTCCGCCCCGAGCAGCGGCAGCAGATCCTGCAATTGCCTGGCGGAATTCCACAGCAAGGTGGTGATTCCGGGACCGACCCCGGCCACGCAAACGCATTCGCGGGCAAATCTGGCCGTGTCCGTTCCATCCAGATCCAGGCCATGATGCGTAAACTTGACCGCCGCTACCTTGTGACCCCGCCCGCTAAGCTCCCTGGCCAGCTCCAGGACCAATGTTGTTTTGCCGGACTTCTTGAAACCCACCACGGAAACAGCCTTGAACATGCCTCCTCCATCTTTGACAACCAAACACACATCAACTAACCAATTCAATTTTCATGCGCGATCTGGGCGGCCAATGACAGTCAATTTCACCGCCACCGCCGGCAGCACGCACTCTACTCCACTTCGTCAAGGACCCGCACTCAATATGTCTAAAGTTCAAAAGATTAAAGGCTTTTCTGACCTGTTCAGCCCGGAGAGCAACGTACACACCCTGATGGAAAATCTGGCCCGCCAGGTTTTCGCCGGCTACGGCTGCCAGGAAATCCGGGTGCCCATCCTGGAAAAGACAGAGCTTTTCGCCCGCTCCATCGGCGAGGAAACCGATGTGGTGCAGAAAGAAATGTACACCTTTGCCGACCGCAAGGGCCGTTCCCTGACCATGCGTCCCGAAGCCACGGCCGGTGTGCTGCGGGCCTTCATCGAATCGGGCCTGCACGCCCAGGAGGGAGTGACCAAGCTTTTCGCCTGCGGTCCCATGTTTCGTTATGAGCGCCCGCAAAAGGGACGCCTGCGCCAATTTCACCAGCTTGATGTCGAAGTTCTGGGTACGGACGCCCCCCAGGCCGATGCCGAAGTCATCCTCATGCTCTGGACCTATCTCTCCAAGCTGGGACTGAACAACCTGTCGCTGGAACTCAATTCCCTGGGATGTCCCGAATGCCGACCAGTTTTTCATCAGCGGCTGCGCGATTTCCTGGCCACCATCGACCAGACCGGTCTGTGCGAGGATTGCACCAGACGATCCTCGACCAACCCCTTGCGCGTTCTGGATTGCAAGGTTCCGGCCTGCAAGGCCCTGGTCGCCGAGGCGCCGAGCATCGCCCAGTCCCTGTGCGCGGGTTGCGCGGATCACTTCTCCCAGGTTCGGGAAATTCTGGACACGGCCAAGTTGCCCTACCGCCTGAACGATCGTTTGGTCCGTGGTCTGGATTATTACCAGCGCACAACATTTGAAGTCGTATCCGGCGAGATCGGAGCACAGACCGCTGTGGCCGGAGGCGGCCGGTATGACGGACTGATCAGGCAGCTTGGCGGCCCGGATCTGCCCGGCATCGGCTTTGCCTGCGGCATGGAGCGTCTGGCCCTGCTTTACGGCCAGCCGCAGATCCCCACCCCGGATTTCTATCTGGCCGTGCTGGATTCACGGGCCCTGAACACGGCCCTTCTCCTGGCCCAGCGGCTTCGCGTCCAGGGCTTTGCCGGCGAGGTGTCCTTCGAAGCCCGGAGCATAAAGAGACAAATGCGCCAGGCCAACAAGCTGGGGGTCAAGACCTGCCTGATCCTCGGACAAGACGAAATGGACAAGGGGCAGATCGTGGTCAAGGATATGGCGACCGGTGTCCAGAAATCCATCGGCCAGGACGACCTGGAGCAGGCCCTGGGATTCAGAAAACCCTGAGTCCTTTACACCCGAACGAATCAGCGTATCGTACCCAAGTGAGGATATATATGGATGACAGGAACACGGAAATGCAGACGGATGCCCTGAACGGTTGGCGCAGATCGCACACCTGCGCGATGCTCGGGACCGAACATCTGGGACACGAGGTCTGCCTGATGGGCTGGGTTCAGTACCGCCGCGACCATGGCGGGCTCATCTTCATCGACCTGCGCGACCGTCACGGCCTGACCCAGGTCGTTTTTTCGCCCGAAGTTGCCCCCGAGGCCCATGAGCGCGCCCATGTCCTGCGGACGGAGTTCGTGCTGGCCATCAGGGGCGTGGTGCGCAACCGCCCGGCCGACATGGTCAACGCCAAGCTGGCCACCGGCGCCATCGAAGTCTACGTCACGGAGTTCAAACTCTTGAACACGGCCAAGACCCCGCCCTTTCCCATCGAGGACCGGGTCGACGTGTCCGAGAATCTGCGCCTCAAATACCGATTTCTCGATCTGCGGCGCAAGGCCATGGCCGACAACCTGATCCTTCGCAACCGCGTCTCCCAGTCCGTGCGCCGCTACCTGGACGATCTCGGCTTTCTGGAAATCGAAACCCCGGTCCTGACCAAGTCCACCCCCGAAGGGGCCCGCGATTTCCTGGTCCCCAGCCGCGTCAACCAGGGCCAGTTCTACGCCCTGCCCCAATCGCCGCAGCTCTTCAAGCAGCTCTTGATGTGCGGCGGGCTGGACCGTTACTACCAGATCGTCAAATGCTTCCGCGACGAAGACCTGCGCGCCGACCGTCAGCCCGAGTTCACCCAGATCGACATCGAAATGTCCTTTGTCGACGAGGAGCAGGTCATGGACATGGCCGAAGGGATGCTCGCCCGGGTCATGAAGGACGCCCTGGGCCGCGACCTGCCCCTGCCTCTGCCCCGCATGCCCTATGCCCAGGCCATGGCCGAATATGGCGTGGACAAGCCGGACATCCGCTTCGGGCTCAAGCTGAAGGAAGTGACGGACATTGTGCGCGGCTCTGAATTCAAACTTTTCGCCACGGCCCAGCTGGTCAAGGCCTTGCCCGTGCCCGGCGGCGGCGAACTCTCCCGCAAGGAGATCGACGACTACACCGAGTTCGTCAAAATCTACGGGGCTCAGGGCCTGGCCTGGATCAAGATCAAGGACGACGGCTGGCAGTCCCCCATTGCCAAATTCCTGAGCGATGCCGAGCGAGCCGGCCTGACCGAGGCCCTGAATCTCAAAACCGGCGACATCGTCTTTTTCCAGGCCGGCGCGCCCGAAATGGTCAACAGCGCCCTGGGCAACCTGCGCCTCAAACTGGGCGAACGCTTCGGGCTCATTCCGGAAACCGAGTTCGCCCCCCTGTGGGTCACGGATTTCCCCCTGCTGGAATGGGACCCCGAGGCCAAGCGGTGGGTGGCCATGCATCACCCCTTCACCGCACCCAAAGACATGGAGACCCTGGCGTCCAGCCCGGCCACGGCCGTGGCCAGGGCGTATGATCTTGTTCTCAACGGCACAGAGGTCGGCGGCGGCTCCATCCGCATTCACAATCCCGTCACCCAGCAGCAGATGTTCGACGCCCTGGGCATCGGCGCGGAGGAAGCACGGGCCAAGTTCGGCTTCCTGCTCGACGCCCTGGTCTTTGGCGCCCCTCCGCATGGCGGCATCGCCTTCGGATTGGACCGGCTGATCATGCTCCTGACGGGGGCCAAGTCCATCCGCGACGTTATCGCTTTCCCCAAGACCCAGAAAGCGACGTGTCTGATGACCGACGCGCCGTCCGAGGTTGAAACCGCACAGTTGCGCGACCTGGGCCTGCGGCTGCGGGAAAAACCCAAAGAGTAGATCATGGCACGAAAGATTGTTACCTATCCTCATCCGGTGCTGGCGCAGACAGCCCGCCCGGTCGAGGAAATCACGGACGAGATCCGCCAGCTGGCCGCGGAGATGGCCCAACTCATGTACGAGGATAAAGGCATCGGCCTGGCCGCGCCCCAGGTCGCGGAAAGCATCCGCCTGATCACGGTCGACCTGAGCGGTCCGGACAAGCGCGAAGACCTGCAGGTCTTTGTCAATCCGGTCCTGACCAACCTGGAAGGAGAGGTGGATTCCGAGGAAGGCTGCCTGTCCGTGCCCGGTTACCGGTCCACGGTGACCAGAGCCGAGCGTCTGCACCTCTCGGCCCTGGATCTGGACGGCAATCCCGTGGAAATGGAGGCCGACGACCTGATGGCCATCTGCCTCCAGCACGAAGTGGATCACCTGAACGGCGTGCTGTTCATCGACAAGATCAGCAAGCTCAAACGCACCCTGTACGACCGCAAAGTGAAAAAATGGCTGAAACAGAAAAAAGAAGACTGAAGGTTGTGTTTATGGGCACGCCGAACTTCGCGGCCGCGTCCCTGCGCCATCTCCTGGCCTGGGACGGTTGCGAGGTGGCGGCGGTATACTGCCAGCCCGATCGGCCCTGCGGCCGGGGACAGATCTGCACCCCGCCGCCGGTCAAACTGCTGGCCATGGAGCACGGGGTGCCCGTGCATCAGCCGGTCAACTTCAAACAGCCAAGCGACGTGGACCAACTGGCCGCCCTGGCTCCGGACCTGCTGCTGGTGGCCGCGTACGGGCTCATCCTGCCCCAGTGCGTGCTGGACATCCCCGGCCTTGGAGCCATCAATGTCCACGCCTCGCTGTTGCCCGAATATCGCGGAGCCGCCCCGATCCAGCGCGCCATCATGGACGGACGTCCCGTGACCGGCATCACCATCATGCGCATGGAGGCCGGACTGGACACAGGCGACATCCTGCTCCAGCGCAGCCTGGCCATCGGCATTGATGACACGGCCCAGACCCTTCACGACGAACTGGCCGAGATGGGCGGTCGCCTTCTGGTCGACGCCCTGGACAAGATGCATCAGGGCCGCCTGGTGCGCATTCCGCAGGACCATGGCCGTGCGACCTACGCTGCCAAGCTGTCCAAGGACGAAGGACGCATTGACTGGGACCAGCCGGCGCACATCGTGCACAACCGGATTCGCGGCCTTTTTTCCTGGCCCGGATCGTGGTTCGACTGGGACGGCATGCCCGGCAAGAACGTGCGGCTGACCGTGTATCCCGGCCGCATCGGCGACCCTGTTCCTGAAAATTCCACGCCGGGACAGATCCTCGGGGTCACCAACGAGGCCGTACTCTTTGCCTGCCGCGATCGCATCTACGCCGTGCCCACGATCAAACCATCCGGCAGCAAACCCCTTGACGCCAGGGAGTTTTACTGCGGCTACCTGAGCCGTTGCTCCGGAGACTATCTGACCGAAACCGAGCCGTCCTGCCCCGGAGACTGACCACACATGGCCAGGCGACCACAGTCGGAACAGCACTACGCCCCGCTGGAACAGGAAATTCGGGACAGTTTCAAGACCCGCAAACGGGTCTTCATCGGACTGATCACGGGTTCCTCGGTGCTGGTCTGCACATTTCTGGCCCTGTTGTGGGTCATACCCTTTGTCGGTCTGACCACCATCCATCCCGCCGCGCCCTGGTTTCTCGGCATCATCACCGCGATCCTCATCCTGTCCATCGGCTGGGCCGCCCTGGCCCTGGTCCTGAACATCCTCCTGGGCCGACCGGTGCTCTTCGCCAAACCCCTGCGCGGCGTGACCATCAAGCTTTTTCTCCCGCTCATGACCCTGCTCGGACGTCTGGTCGGCATTCCCAAGCAGACCGTCCGGGCATCATTCGTCAAGGTCAACAACGAACTGGTCAAAGGCGAGGGACACCGTTATCCGCCGCACAGGATTCTCCTCCTGATGCCGCACTGCATCCAGAACAGCCGCTGCAAATACCGCCTGACCTACGACATCGACAATTGCAGGCGATGCGGCGAATGTGCCTTGGCCGGACTGCTCGAACTGCGGGACAAGTACGGAGTGACCCTGGCCGTGGCCACGGGGGGCACCATTGCCCGGCGCATCGTGGTTCAGCATCGCCCCAAGCTGATCATTGCCGTGGCCTGTGAACGCGACCTGGCCAGCGGCATTCAGGACACCTATCCCGTGCCCGTCTACGGCATCCTCAATTCCAGGCCCTTTGGTCCCTGTTTGGACACGGACGTTGCCCTGGATCAGGTTGAATGGGCCATCAGCGAGTTCACCGCATGAGCACGCCACTTGCCCGGCGCATGGCCCTCGACATCCTGCGGCGCTGTCTGGATCACCACCAGGACCTGCAAGCCGCAGTGGACGACGTGCTGGCCACAGCCGCTCCCGGCCCGGACAAGGGCCTGGCCACGGAACTGGCCTACGGCTATCTGCGCTATCGCGGCCGCCTGGATTTTCTCTTGGCCACACTGCTCAAGAATCCGGTGCAGACATCTCCGATCCTGCGACGAATCCTGGGCGTAGCCGCCTACGAACTGCTCTTTCTAAGTCGGGTGCCCGATTACGCCACCCTTGATTGGGCCGTGACCCTGGTGCGGGAGCGACTGGACCAGACCATGGCCAGGGTGGCCAACGGCGTGCTGCGCAATCTGCTGCGTCTTGGCCGCAGTGTGCGCTTCCTGGAATTTTACGACACCAAGACAGCGGGCCAGGCCCAATTCTTGGCGGCATGGTACAGCTGCCCGTTGTGGCTGGCCCAACTCTGGCTCAAATCCTACGGCAAGGAGCTGACCGAAAACTTTCTCCAGGCCACCTTGGATCCCCCGCCATTGGGCCTGCGCATCAACCAGACCCGCCCAGAAGCCCTGGAACTGCACACCAGTTTGCTGCCACAGGCCGTGGCCCATTCCCATTGGGGTCTGGCCCTTGCCCACTGGCCCGACAGCGCGGCCGCGGCCGTTCGGAACGGCCTGGCCACCCGCCAAAGCCTGGCAGCCCAGAACATCATGCATACTTTGGCCGCGTCTCGCTGGCCTGAACCGATTCTGGACGCGTGCGCCGGACGTGGGGGCAAAAGCTTTTTGCTCAAAGAAATGGGGAAAGACGTCTGGGCTTCGGACACCAATGTCTTCCGACTCAGACAGATCACGGCGGAACAGCAACGACTCGGGCTGGAGCTGCCAATCTGGCGCGCCCCGGGACAAGGCCCCTTTCCATTGCGACGACCTCCGAGCACCGTCTTTCTGGACGCCCCCTGTTCCGGGCTGGGGGTTCTGTCCCGCAGACCTGACATCAAATGGAAACGCACCCAGGCTGACTGCACGGCCCTGGCCGGCCTGCAAAAAGACCTGCTGGCCGCAGCAGCCAACCTGCTGCCGTCAGGAGGATGCCTCGCCTATGTGACCTGCACCCTCAACGTCGAGGAAAACGAAGCGCAGATCGCCGGCTTTTGCCGCGCCCATCCCGAATTTCGCCTGCTGATCCAAAAACAGACCGCCGCGGACAGCAACCTTGCCGAATATTTTTTTGGCGCGGTGCTCCGAAAAGCCTAACTTACCAGGGAAATTTGAAGTTGAAGATATTCCACTTCGAGTCCCGCGATTTCTGAGCCATGGTTGAAAACCATTTTTCATAAATCCGGTCATATTCTCCACTGGCCTTGACGGCTTTCAGACCGGCATTGAGCTTGCCCAGCAATTCCTGTTCGTTCTTGTTGACCGGAAAGCCGAAATTGTCGGGAATTTTGGAAGGAATGGTGAATCCTATGGCCAGCTTGCCTGCGAAACGCTCATCCTCGAACACATAGCTGGCGGCGGTTGGCGAATCCGTGAACACCGCATCCAACTGGCCTTGGGCCAAGGCGAACATGGACGACTCAACATCCGGGAAGGGCACGACCTGACTGGCCCCGCTGAAACGGGCAATGCGCCGGCACTCCTCGAAACTGGTTGTAGCGCCCCAGGCCCCGATCTTTTTGTCTTTCAGATCCTTGTCACGGGTAATCTCGGCTCCACTCAGCACAACAACCGTTTGCAGTGCTTCAAAATACGGATCCGTAAAATCGACCTTCTGTCTGCGGGCATCGGTAATCGTCGCGGCCGAAACGACCGCGCTGAACTTTCCTTCCGCCAACTCGTCAAAAATGGTGTTCCACTGCGTATGGACAAAGGCAGGTGTTATTCCGGCCGCCTTGCAGATCGCGGCAAAGAGCTCGATGTTAAAGCCCGTCATCTCGCCATCCGTCCCGGTCATATGCATGGGCGGGTAATCCTCGCTCAGGGCAAAGACATAGACGCTCGCCTCTGCGCGGGGCGCCAGACAAAAACACAATAAGACCGCAAAAACCAACGAACGCAAAAACATATATCACCTCTGGTGTGATCCGTATAAACAGATGTTTGTCTCCAAGTCGGAACATTGGGCGCGCAATCCGGCCCATGCTCCATCGCCGCACGGCCCCTCGCCGTCCCGCGCCTAGCGGTTTACTGCGCGACGTTCAACTGCCTTCCTTGTCCCGCACCCGCCGGTGAAACTCTTTGACCAGAATTTTTTCCAGGCATTCCCGACAGATGTCCGTGTTATTGCAATTTTGCAGCTTCATCTCGATAACGGGGTTCAATTTTCCGAGCTGACCGCCAAGCCGCGTCAAATTGGCCGGATCCTCGATGACCAGGGTGTAGCGTTCTTCGTAAATCCCATCCTTGAGCCCCTGAATCTCCACGCCGCAGACATCGCAAAATCTCTTGATCATCCCTTCCTCCGACCTGGCGCGCCAAGAGCGTCTAGACGGCCAGCGTCCCCCGATATTGATCCCAGGACTGAATGCCCAGGGATTCGGCCAGCGCCGCCACCTCGTCGACCAGCCGGAACGCCTTGTCCGGACGCATGAAATTGGCCGTACCGACCTGCACGGCCGAAGCGCCGACCAGAATGAATTCCAGCACATCTTCGGCCGTGGTGATTCCACCCATGCCGATCACCGGCACGTGCACGGCCCTGGCCACCTGGTGAACCATGCGCAGGGCCACCGGCTTGATGGCCGGACCGGACAGACCGCCGACCACGTTGGCCAAACGGCTCTTGCGCGAACGAATGTCCACGGACATGCCGGTCAAGGTGTTGATGAGCGAAAGCATGTCCGCGCCGGCGTCAACGACAGCCCTGGCGATGACGGTCACGTCGGTGACGTTGGGACTCAGCTTGACCATGACCGGCTTGGTCCCGGCCCGCTTTCTGACCGCAGCCGCGACCTGGGCCGCCATGGCCGGATCCTGGCCGAAGGCCATGCCCCCGCTGCGCACGTTCGGGCACGAAATGTTCACTTCCAGAGCCGCAATTTTCTCCTCATGGGAGAAGATATCGGCCAACCGACCAAAATCATCGACAGTCTGCGCGTACAGATTGGCGATGACCGTGACCCCGGCCGGGATGTACGGCAATTTCTCTTTCAAAAATTTTTCCACACCCACGTTCTGCAACCCGATGGCGTTGAGCATGCCGCATGGAGTCTCGGCGATGCGCGGCATGGGATTGCCCGGGCGCGGCTCCAGGGAAATGCCTTTCAGGCAGATGCCGCCCAGGCCGGCCAGATCCCCGTAACGCATGAACTCAAGTCCGTAACCGAAGGTGCCGGATGCGGTGATGACAGGATTCTTCAGGGTCAGGGACCCGAGCTTGACAGACTGATCCATGCTTATTCTCCCAGATCTATGTCGCGGACGTCAAAGACCGGACCATGCACGCAGCTCTGTACGTAGTCTCCGGAGGGAGTCTTGCCCACGCAGCCCAGACACGCCCCCACGCCACAGGCCATGCGGTTTTCCAGAGAAATCTGACCGTCCGTGCCATGCAGCAGGCAGTAGCGGCGCACCACCTTCAGCATGGGTTCGGGGCCGCAGGCCAGGACCTGCCCCACCCCGGCCAAAGCCTTGATCCGTTCCGACAGGACGGATTCAAAAAGGGCGAGATCCTCGCGGGTCGTCTGCTGCATGGCTTCGCTGCTGATCCGCTTGGCGACTTCGCTGTACGGATAATGCCTCAGGTCCAGACGATGGCCGAAAAGCATGGCCAGGTTGTCTGTACGCTCCCGCCGGGCCAGCATGACAAACGGGGCCAGGCCGATACCACCGGCCAGAATCAGGTTGGGCCGGTTTTCGTCAATGCGGAACCAGCGTCCAAGAGGTCCCCAGACCGCAACCTTCTGACCGGCCTTCAGTTCGGCCAGTCTGGCCGTTCCCCGGCCCACTGTTTGAAACAGGATGCGCAGCCCCTGTTCCGAGACGTCGCAGACTGAAAAAGGCCGGGGCCAGACCAGCTCAAGCCCCCAGGTCAGTGGACGAAGCATGACAAACTGACCGGGCTTGCAGGTCCAGCCGGGATTTTCGAGCATCAGTTCGACCAGGGTCGGATCTGAGCCGGGACAACAGGACAGAACTTCCAGTTCCCGGCAGGGTGTTTTGCTATCAATCATTTGTTTTTCCCGGACTCAGGTCCCAAGGAGATGAGGAAACAAGGGGCGCGGATTCTCCGGCCATGCGCGCCAGCTCCGACCGGCGCTCCTGCGGCGACAGACATGAACAGAGGGTATAGGTCTGGCCATCGTGCACTTCCTTGCGGATGGCGAAATGTTCGTCGGCCAGCCGGGCCAGCTGCGGCCAGTGCGTGATCAAAATGACCTGCTGCTCTGTCGCCAGACGACGGATACGCTCGGCGACCTTGGCCAGTGTCCGACCGCCGATCCCGGAATCGACCTCGTCGAAAAGCAGGGCCGGCAAAGCCTCCCTGGCACGCAGGCTGACCACGGCCAGCAAAAAGCGCGACAGCTCTCCCCCGGACGCGATGCGATCCAGGGGCTGGGGCTCCAGGCCCGGATTGGGAACCCACAAAAACCTGGGCCGGTCTTCTTCAATCCCGGGATGAATGGTCATGGCCCGAAATTCCACCAGGACCCGCAAGTGTTCGGAAAACCCGAGGCTGATCAGCTCCTGTTGCAACTTGGCCGTGAGATCACGACCCGCGGCCTGACGCGCCTCGTTGAGAGCGTCGGTGGCCAACCGCAGTCTCTCGGCGGCCTGGGCTTCTTCCTTGTCCAGCCGTTTCAGCTCCAGTCCGCCGGCATCAAGAAAAGACAGATTCTCCTCGATCTCCTGACCCAGAGCGACAATGGAATCCAGGGATCGCTTCAACTTGCGCTGCAGTTGCTGCAGTTCCCACAGCCGCTTTTCCACCTTTTCCAGGTCAATGTCGTCGGATTGTTGAGAATGCAAACCGCGCAGGTCGCGTAGCATGTCGGCCAGACTGTCGCGGAAGCGTCCGGTTTCCCGGGCGTGTTCCTGAAAATTCTCATCCCCCTCGCCCAGCCCGGTCAGAATTCGTTCCAGACTGGTCAATCGGTCCGACAGTCCATCTTCGCCAAGCAGCAACCCTTGCGCCTCTCCGGCCAAAAGACGCAGCCGCTCGGACGCCCTCGACCGCTCGCGTTCGTGCAAAAGATCTTCCTCTTCGCCGGGACGGGGATCAACCTTGCGGATTTCAGCCAGCTGAAATTCCAGGAATTCTCGACGCTCCGCAAGGCCGGCCATGCGCAATTCAACCTCTGCCCTGCGGGTCAGGATCCTGCCCAGTTCGTCACGAGCCGCTTTCTGCCGGGTCAGGATTTCCGGATCAGCCAAAAAGGCGTCCAGAATCTCCACATGGTGCTCCGGCGACAGCAAGCGTTGCTGGCCGTGTTGGCTGGTGTGCAGCAAAAGGCGTGGCCGCAACTCAGCCAGACGCTCCTGGGATCCCAGATCGTCGTTGATGAACAGCCGGCTGCGACCGGTCTTGGCCGCAAGCTCGCGGCGCAGAAAGACCGCTTCCCCGTCCAGGCGGAACACGGCTTCCACCACGGCCCTGTCCCGTCCGGGACGAACCAGGCCGGCCGCGATGCGCTCGCCCAGAATGAAATCCAGGGCGCGCAGAATAAAGGACTTGCCGGCCCCGGATTCACCCGTCAGCACGTTCAGACCGGGGCAGAACTCCAGCTCCACATCGTCGATCAGGGCCAAATTGCGAATGCGCAGTGTTTCAAGCATGTTCGCCTTTATTGTGATCGGTAATCGCCAGACCGGCTTCAGCCCGCACCAGAAAACCAATCCGACCGGAACGGTCCATGCCGTCCAGCATGGTCCAGAAGCGTTTCTCCTCGCCCTGTCGCCGGGCCGTTTCCAAGGCCGCCAGCAACTCCTCCACCCCCTGAGTGACCCGAAAGGCCTGACAATTGGTCACGCCCAGGCGCATGCCCAAACGCCAATTGTCGCGCTCGCGCAAACCAAGATACGACATGGCCTGCAATCGCAGGGACTCCCAGCCGGCGGTGCGCTCCAGCAAGCGGTCCATGCTGCGGTAGATTTCCCGGTCATGCGGTGTCATTTCACTGGCCAGAACCAAGCATTCCAGCGCGGACTCGGGTAAATGGCGGGCAGGATTGAAGGTGAATCCCGGTCTGAAAGCCTCGCCCAGGCGTTGTAGCTCCCCTGCCCAGGCAAGGCAAATGGAAACCGCCCCCTCTCCGGGCGGCGGGGTGCGCAGTTTTGCCCAGCGTTGATGTCGCAGAAAAAAAAGACGGGCCGTCGCCGGATCGTCGTGCCGCAGGGCGCCCATGCTCCCGGCCAGATTGACCAGGGGCGATTCCACGTATTGCCCGTTCGCGAGCACCGGTGCCGCCAGCTGCATGAACGCATCCCGGCCCGCAGCCGCCCGCAGGCGCAGCAAGACGGCCAGCACCTCCTCGTCTGCCGGCAGGCTGAAAAAAGCCTGTTCCATTTCCTGCGCCGACATGCCTAACCGCCCGGCTTCCCACAACCGGTACAGGGCCAGCCAGAGGCTGATGTCGCCACTGACGCCGACACGCGCCTTGGGAGCGGCGAGCAACGCCTGATCCAGCAGAGATTGCGCCCGATGCCGGGGAAGATGATCGCGCAGCACCCGGCTGCGGGCCCTGGTTCCCATCAGGCGGGCCGACACATCCCCGGCGCGCAGCCGGCCAAGCCAATGCACCAACTCCGCCCCGTCGCGGTACACGGCCACTTCCTCTCCGGGGGCAAAAAGCTCATCCAGACCGGGAATGTCCGGGTTGACAACAGCACATCCGCAGGACGCGGCCTCAAACAAGCGGAAATTGATCTCCCCGAAAATGGACTCGTTGGGCACGATTTTCGTCCGGTCGTAGCGGTCGAGCATGGCCGCATGCGCCAGACCGTCGACAGCCTCAAAGCCGTCCTGTGTTGCAAGCAGATCCAGAAACCATCCCCGCACCGGACGTTCGGGAGTAACCCGGCCGACAAAAGACATGGCCCTACGTCCCTCCCAGGACCGGGTTGGCCGCTGGACTCCAGACCACGGCAGCCAGACGGCCTGCAGGTCACGCCCCTGCAGCCAGGACAGCCAGTGCTGCTGGGTGGAACAGACCAGGTCAAAAAGTCGCCCGTAATAGCGATGCCAGAAGCTGTTCAGGTGGGTATCTATGGACCAGAAAACCTTGGGACAGGAAACCAGACCCAGATCGAGAATCACGGTCCGCGGCCCCAGGGTTTCCTGCTGGATCAGCAGGTCAGGTTGAAAAGAGCCCAGATGCGGACCAAGCCGGACCAAGCCTGGCGGCAGGTTCAGCTCCCGCACCGTGTGGCCCAGCTCGGTCAGGGCCGCGGACAGATGCAGGTGCACGCAGACGATGTTCATGCGTCGGCCCGAACGGACGAGGGCAGAGAAAAAAGATGGCCGTAGGCCGGAGATGACTTCACGTCGTCCCAAGTGCCCATGACCCGACACTTGCCTCCATCCAGGATCAATCCGTGCGTCAGCAACGGATCCATGAACTCCGGCGAGTGGGTCGCCAGAATCAGGGTCCGACCCTGTCCGGCCCAGTGAGCGAGCAGCCGGACCATGCGGTCCTGCCAGGAACCGTCCAGACCGGCAAAAGGCTCGTCCAGCACCAGCAGCTCCGGCCCGTGCACCACGGCCCGGGCCAGCATGATCTGCCGGGATTGGCCGTAGGAGAAGGTACTCATGGGCCGATCCATCCATGCCTCCATACCCCAGGACAGGGCCAGGTTCTCGGCCTCCCGGATCTGGCCCGGATCCAGATTGCGGTACACGCCCAGCCCGTCGCACAGCCCGGACAAAAGCACGTCGCGGCAGGTGGCCCGCGGCTCGATGCGTTCCCCGATCCACGGGGCAAGGATGCCGATTCGCTCGCGCACCCCGGACAGGCCGAACCGGCCGTGATGGCCAAACCAGAACATCTCTCCTCCGGGCCATGGCCGACGATACCCGGTCACGAGCTGCAGCAGGCTGGACTTGCCGCCCCCGTTGTGGCCCATCACTCCCCAGCATTCACCGGCCCGGACAGTCCAGGTCATGTTGGTCACCGCAGGCACGCCATCCATGACCACGGAGCAGGAGCGCAGCTGCAGCACCAGGCCGCCGTCCCGCTCTTCGGATCGGGACGGCGGCAGATCAAGGGCCGCCGGCCGGATCGTTGCCGGCTCTTCCACCAGACGACCCTGACGCAGGAATAGACGCTCACTTACCGCCTCGGGCACGGGCAGGAGTCCATGACCGCTGATCAGCAGTCGCGTCCGGCCTTCAGCCGCGATCCGGTTCAGTGCGTCCAGGAGCTTTATCTGTCCCTGGCGATCCAAGCCCTGAGTCAATTCGTCCACGGCCAGGAGTCTGGGCTCGCCAATCAGGGCCCGAGCCAACAAGGCCCGCTTGGCCTGCCCGGTGGACACCGCGGACATGGGCCGGTCCAGCACCAGGCCAAGGCCCATGTCCGCGCCAACCCTTCGGGCCAGTTCGCGCTCCTCTTCCGTGGGCGCATGATACAGAAACGGCGTGTTCGCCAACCCGGCGCAGATCACTTCCCAGATCGGCACCTTCAGGTCATGGCGCTGATACCACTCGGCCATGGGAGGGGAAACCAGACGCACATGGGGCTTGACACCGATGGGCGAGGCAGTGGCCTCGCCGTGCAGATAATAGGTCCGCCGCCCCCCGCTGCGCTGCGAAGGCCACAGCTCTCCAACCAGCAACCGCAAGAGCGTTGTCTTGCCCGCGCCATTATCCCCCAACACGGCCCAGTGTCCCTGACCGACCAGACGCAGGGTAAGGTCATGCAACACACGGGTCGTACCCAAATCAACGTCCACATGATCAAGATGGATCTGAAGGCTGTCCATGCCAGGTCGGTCCCTTTTTACGTTCTCTACTTTCGCTGCAACAGTTCCATGTCGACGATCAGATCAATGGTCTCGCCCATGACGCCCATGGTGGTCCATTTTTCCTCGCCGACATGAAATAGCAACCGATTGATGGAGAACTCGGCGCGCAAACCCAAAACACGGGTATCGGGCATCTGGTCAACAAATGGATGGTCGGCAATGCCGAGCACCCGCAGCGGCACTCGCACTTCGGCAGTCACGTCGCGTATGGTCAGATCGCCGACGACAATCATCTCATCAGCCGCAAGTTGCATGATTTTTCTGGAGGAAAAAATGATCTTCGGCGAACGGACCACATCCAGAAAGTCCGAGCTGCGCAAATGCTCATCGCGCTTGGGCACTCCGGTATGGACGCTGGAGCTGTCGATGAGCAGATAAAACTGCCCTTGCTGCGGCCTGTCCGGGTCGAACTCGACCTGGCCTGAAAACTTGGCAAACACCCCCGGCACAAAGCCCACGATATGCCGGATCCTGAATCCGACGGTTGAATGGTCCATGTCGATGTCCCAGACCCGATTCTTCTCGGCGGCATCCGCCGCAATGCCCATCAGCAGGCCGGCAGAAAAGAGCAGGGATGCGAAAATGGATCGCATATGGAGTCCTCCACAAATTGATAATGTTGCCCCGGCTGGGCAGGCCCGTAGGACAGAAAAAATCCTTTCAACCACCGCATCAACCGGAATACGTCAGGGTCCCCCTAGCAAGGACTTCTTTTTTCCGCCAGTCGCCATGAAGGACATTTTCCGGTTGACAGACAGAGCGCTTTATATCAAAAGCGGTTCTCGCGTCGTGGGGCTGTAGCTCAGCTGGGAGAGCGCTTGAATGGCATTCAAGAGGTCGTCAGTTCGATCCTGTCCAGCTCCACCACTTATAAACGCTTGAAATTCCACTTGAATGCCGCTTGAAAGCCGTCCATTAGGGCGGCTTTCTTGTTTCCTATCGCCAAACAAACACATTGGCGCTCCCTTTGGCTGCCAACCAAGGGACTGTTCCTTCTCGAAAAAGAACCGCTCTCTTGAAAATCATTCATACAGCGCCAACCCGAGTCGCGCTCAAGGAGTCCAACAGTGAACCAGATTGCTTCCGAATCCGTCACCGTCATGCCCGTGGAGCGCACGGACGGGACATACGCCC
>CAZYZA010000049.1:0-25948 GCA_964651415.1 uncultured Desulfovibrionaceae bacterium | reverse complement strand
AATCTGCCATGTCTGCATAATCAATCTCCCATGTTCTGACGTGAATGGTCAGAATCTAGGTCAATGTCGGCGTGGTGACAAGCGAGCATCGCAGCGTCAAGCATGCTATTCCCAATCATTGCGAAATGATGATCAAGGCAACATCTTCCTTTCCGCATCCCGTCAGTGCCGTACAGGCCTTGATGTACGGATTGTCCTCAGTGGTCATAAGTTATGGCTCCCGTTCCGGCTGAGCGCGGCTACAGCCGTGCCGGCAAGGGGCCGGGGCCGGATTGATCGAGTACGTTGCAGTCCAGCAGTTCGTCCAATTCGGCCACAAGTCGGTCTTTGTCCCGGGGCAGACGTCCGGACAGGGGCAGGACATTGGAGGAATGGTCGGCCCGAAAAATGGTGCCTGTCAGTTCCAGCCCAACCAGGAGACGGCGAAGCTCCCGTACGGCTTCGTCTTCGCTCAGGGGGGCAAAGGATTTCTGTTTGATTTTCTCCATCAGCAAGCTTCCGGGCAGGACCATCAGACGCAGACAGGACAGGAGCCTGGGTTGAATGCGGTTCAGAGCTTTGACCGTGTCCGCGACGTGACGAGCGGAGAGTTTGCTCCCGCCCAGACCGATGAGAATCATGACCGAAAGGGTCAGCCCGGCGTCCTGGGCGCGCAGACATCCCTGTACGGAGTCCTCGACTGCGCCGGCCTTGCCCATGCCGCGCAGCGCCTCTTCGCATCCGCTTTCCAGACCGACGTACAGGGTGTGCAGTCCCTCTGCCCGCAGACGTCTGAGTTGCTCCGTTGATTTGCGGGTCAGGGATTTTCCCGAGGCGTAGCAGTTCACTCGGGTCAGATCCGGAAAGGTCTGCCTGAGCGATGTCAGGATGAATTCGAGGTTGGTCTGGTCAAGAGCCAGAACATCGCCGTCGGCCAGAAAGACGCGCCGGCAGCCGGGATGTTCGGCACCGGCCTGAACAATGCGACGGGTCAGTTCGTCCCGGTTGTGTTCCCGGTAAGGCACCCCCCGGTACATGAGACAGAACAGGCAGCGGTTGTGCGGGCAGCCGTCGGCGACCCGAATCAGGCTGCTTCCGGCCTCGGCCGGCGGTCGGAACATCTGGTGTTGTCCGTCTGTCATGAATGATGTTCGCCATGAACGCGGTCGCTTCCGGATTCTGCCCGGCGTCCGGGGAACACGGTCCGGGGCCGGCAGACATGGGGCAGGGCCGGGGTTTGCGCTGGGCGATACGTTGTGGTGGAACGCGAGTGTGGCACGGGCATGGCGGATGCTATGTGCTCCGTGTTTTTTTGACAAGAGCGGGATTTTTGGGCCGACATGTCTTTTTTGCCAAGGCCGGGTCCTCTTGCTATGGGGCCGCCATGAACAAACGCATGGGTTTGGATGATTATTTTGATCTGGAATGGTTTGTTGAGCAGGATCGTTTGGCCGATCCGGTTGCGATTCGCGATCGGGACCGTCGGATCGGCCTGGACGCCCAGCACCGCAACCTGCCCCCAGAGCAGTTTGTGACGTTTTGGCTCAGTCGACGTCGAGCCGAGACGGATCAGGCCCTGCCCTCCCTTTGCCTGGGCATGGCCCGCAGGGTTCTGGGCTGGATTCTTCTGCTGGCCGGTCTTGCCTGTGGAGTTTCCTTGTCCAGGGCCTTGCTGCTTTACTCCGGAACGGCTCCGGTCAATGTTTCGGTTTTTCTGCTGGCGGCGGTGGCATTTCAGGCCGGGATGTGCCTGCTGGCCGCCCTGTTCATGCTGTTGCGTCTTGGTCGCGGTCAGGGACGCCTGCCCTGGATGTGGCTTTTTGATTTGGCCTGGAAATATCCGCCCGTTCGTCGCAGCCTTGCGGCCGGATTTGTGCGGTCCATCGTGACCGAAGGTCGACGTCTGGCCGGAATGCTGGCCTGGGACTTTCTGCGACTCGTCCATCTCGGCGGCCTGGGACTGGCCCTCGGGACCCTGGTCGGAACTTTGGCCAGCGTGGCGGTCACTGATCTGGCTTTTGGCTGGCAGTCGACGCTTCGGGTCGGTTCTCAGGGCATGCAGACCATGGTGACGGGTCTTGCCCTGCCCTGGTCCTGGCTGCCCGACAGCCTGGGGCTGATTCCGGACCTGCAGCAGATTGAGGGTAGTCGCATCGTGCTCAAGGACGGCATCGCGACCCTGACCACTGCGGCACTGACAGCGTGGTGGCCGTTTCTGGCCATGTGCCTGCTGACCTATGCCGTGGCGCCGCGCATCGTGTTGCTGGCGGCGGCCCATCTGCGTCTGTGTTTCCTGGTCGGTGCCTTTGTCCATCCCGATGCCGGCCGGATTCAAAGCCGCATGGCCGCGCCGATGATCGCCGTTCCCCGCGACGCGGAATCGGACTTTGCCCCGTTGCCGTTGCTCGCCCCTGCCGCTGATGCCGAAGACCGTTGCCCCCATCAGCCGGAACGGCTGCAGGAAGCGGGGTGTGCGCTGATCATTCCTCCCGAGCTGCAGGGGCGGATCGCGGAGCAGGATCTGCGCCGACTGGCGGAAAGGGCCTGCGGGTACCCGCTGACCATGCGGCATTGCGCCGGTCTGGACGTAGAGCAGGTGCAAAAGGTGCTTGATCTGGATCAGAGCCATGTCTGGCAAAACGGCGTGGAGCGCTATGTGGTGCTGGTCGAGGCTTGGCAGCCGCCCATTCGCGAAACCCTCAACGCCCTGGCCGTGCTTGGTCGGGCAGAAGGAGGTCGGCGCGACGTGACCCTGCTGCTCACCGGCCGCCCGGCCGGCGGGTCGTGGCTGACAGCGGTCCCGCCAAGCGAAAGGCAAGCCTGGGATCTGGCCGTGGAACGTCTGGCCCTGCCTGTTGCCGTCATGGAGGTGTTGTCATGAATTCTATCCCCACCTTTGCCGTTATCGGTCACCCCAACGAAGGGAAATCGTCCGTGGTCTCGACGCTGGTTGAAGACGACCAGATCCGCATCAGTCCCATGCCCGGTGAGACCGTGCAGTCCCGGACGTATCCGGTGACCATTGACGGACGGGCCGTGGTCGTCTTTGTCGATACTCCGGGTTTCCAGAACCCGGTGCAGACCCTGGGATGGATGCGTCTTGACAACGGGGCTCCGGACAAACTGCTCGACCGCTTTCTGGCTCATTTTGGCCGGGATCCGGGCATGAGTCATGAGTGTGAGCTGATGCGGCCCGTGGCCCAGGGCGCCGGGATCATCTATGTTCTTGATGCATCCAGGCCCATGCGTCAGGTGGACCGGGCCGAGATGGAGATTTTGCGCCTGACCGGTCGGCCGCGCATGGCGATTCTGAACTGCAAGACGGGTGAAGAGGGCTTTCTTGACGAGTGGAAAGCCGAATTGCGGAAGCACTTCAACATGGTGCGGACATTCAATGCTGTGGGGGCGACATTTAGCGAGCGCATCCGCCTGCTGGAAAGTTTGCGGGCCATGGAGCAGGATTGGGAGCACGCCCTGGGCCGGGTCGTGGAGGCCTTTGTTCAGGATTGGAAACGGCGTAACGCCGAATGTGCGGCCCTGGCCTGCGACTTTCTGCGCCGCGTCCTGACCCTGACGGAGACCTCCGTACTTCCGGATCGCGCCGCCGCGCAGGATTTGGAAAAAATGTTGGTCTCCCGACTGGAGGAACGCATTCGGGTTGAAGAGTCCAGACTGCATGAGCAGGTCTGCCGACTTTTCCGGCATAGCCATTTTGCCTTTGTCCTGCCTGAGCAGTCCGTGCTGCGGCAGGATCTTTTTTCCCGCACCACGTGGACCGTTTTCGGCCTTGGACGTTCCAAACTGGTCACTGCGGCGGCCGCAACCGGCGGGGCGGCCGGTCTGGCTTTGGACCTGGCCACGGCCTCTATCAGCATGGGTGTTTTTGCCGCTGCGGGATCGGTCACGGCCGGATTGGCGGCATTTTTCCAGGGCGACCGGCTGGCCCGAAGCCGTGTGCTGGGCAAAGAGGTGGGGCAGCGGTTGGTTGAAGTCGGCCCTTTGGGCACGGTGCAGTGGATTTACATTCTGCTGGACCGTTTTCTGCTTCACTACTGGTATGTGGCCAACTGGTCCCATGCCCGGCGCACCACGGATCTGCTCCCGGTTGACGCGGGAGACGGCGGCAAACAGGGCTTGACCGATGCCTGGCCGCGTCAGGCCAGGGGGCTGTGCGCCGAGTATTTCCGCGCCCTGAGCGGGGGGAAAAGCGCGGACAGTCTGCAGTTGGAGGTGTCCATGCGCCGCCTGCTCGAAGATGAACTGGAGCGCATCTCATCCTTGTGAGCGGCCTGGATCCGCGCCGGCGGCCCAGCAAGCCAGGGAAAGCACGAAAAAGGCGGCGGTCTCAAAGCGCATGATGTGGGGGCCAAGGCTGACCGCCTTGAATCCGCTGTCCTGAAGGATCTGCGCTTCGCCGTGTTCCAGCCCGCCTTCGGGGCCGAGCACGGCCAGGGCTCCCTGTTCGCCGATCAGATCCCGGGGATGGAGGAGGCAGCTGGTTTCCCGTTCCCAGCACAGCACCCTGGAACCGAAGTTGCCGCCATGGGCCGCCACATGGTCGGCGGAGCCGAGCGTACTGATCTGCGGCAACCAGGTTGTCCCGCATTGCTTGGCCGCCGCCACCATCTGCTTGTGCCACCCCTCCCGTCCCTGCTCCGGGATTTCCCCCTGGGACCGGGCCGCCTGCCAGAACCAGATTGCCCCCACGCCCAACTCCACGGCCTTTTCGAGCAAAAAGCCCCGGCGCAGTCCTTTGGACCAGCCCACGGCCAGGGTCAGGGCCTGCTGCGGCCTTGTCGTGACCTGTTCGGACAAACGGGTCAGCTGCGCGGAATTCTTGGATGATTCCCGGATGGTGAACAGGCCCCATCGCCCCTGGCCGTCGAACAGCCGGATCGTGTCGCCGTTTTTGGCCCGCAGAACCCGGATCAGGTGATGCGCTTCCTCGCCTTCCAGGCAAAAAGGCTCCCGCCAGTAGAGGGGAGCCAGATAAAAGGAATTGAGCCGACCCATGCTTCAGGCCAGTTTTTTGCGGGCCGTGCCTTCGGTGTAAAACGGCATGTCCACCCGGACCGCTTCCAGGGTGGTTCTGGCTCCTTTGATTGTGAAGCAGTTTTCAAGAGCCAGGTCCGCCCGGACATAGGCCATGGCCACGCAGTAGCCCAGACTTGGGGCCAGGGATCCGCTGGTGACTGTTCCGGCTAGGGTCTCGCCGACAAAAACCTGGTCATGATGGCGGGCGCTGCGCCGACCGTCAATGCGCAGGCCGATCAGACGTTCCCGAATCCGGTCCAGGGCCGGCCTGCCGATAAAATCGGCCTCGCTTTTGAGCATGGCTCCATAGCCTGCCTCCACCGGGGTGTGGGCTGCATCCAGGTCCTGACCGTAGAGCGGAAGACCGACTTCCAGGCGCAGGGTGTCGCGGGCTCCCAGACCGGCGGGTCTGACCCGCTGGTCTTCAAGCAGAGCCGACCACAGTGCTTCGGCCTGGTTCCAGGGCAGGTAAAATTCGTAGCCCAGTTCACCGGTGTATCCTGTCCGGCTGACCAGCAGATCGAAGCCGTTGAAGTTGACCTGGCGAAATCCGAAATAGCCGAGGTCGGCCCAGTTTCCGGGCAGGGCCCTGTTCAGGACATCAAAGGACGCCGGTCCCTGCAGGTCGATTTTGGCGATGTCGAAGCTTTGGTTGATGAAGATCAGGTCGGGAGGCAGGTGCTCGGCGATCCAGGCAAAGTCGGAGTCGATGCACGCCCCGTTGACCACCAGCATGTATTCCTCCTCGGCCAGGCGATAGACGATGAGGTCGTCCAGAATGCCGCCGTCCTCGTTGAGGAGAAAGCCGTAGCGGCATTTGCCCGTGCCCAGGGTCTGCAGGTTGTGGGTCACGACTTTGGCCAGGGCCCGGGTGGCTTCCGGGCCTTTCAAGATGAATTCCCCCATGTGGGAGATGTCGAAAACAGACGCCTGCTCTCTGGTATGTTTGTGTTCTTCCAGGATGCCGGAGTACTGCACCGGCATGTCCCAGCCTGCAAAGGGCACCATTCTGGCTTTGTTTTTCACGTGCCAGGCGTGAAGGGGGGTTGTCAGTAATTCGGACATGGAATCATCCTGTTGTTGAAAGGTGGCTTGATTGCGCTTCGGTCTTGGTTTTGCGTATGGCCTTGAGCTCGTCAACCAGGGACACGAGTCGACGGTACAATTTTCTGATCTGTAAACCATTATCGGTCAGCTCTTCTTCCTTGGGCGTGATGTAGGTCCGGATCAGATAGCGGTCGTTGAGCATGCTCTCGGAGAAATAGATCGCCTGGGCGACCAGGGCTTCGAAATAGTGCGTGATTTCAAAGCGCAGATCCGCCAGCAGGGCCGTGGAATGTTGCAGCATGGCCAGGTAGGAAATCTTCTTTCCCTTGTGGGTCCGGCTGCGCAAGTCTTCGAGCAGTTTGATTTTTCGGGCCTGCTTGATGTAGCTGCGCATGGACCAGACTTCGGTGTACAATTCGTGCAGTTCGTCAAAGTCTTCAGCCAGTTCGGGAGCCGCGAGATATCCGTCAAGAACACGGGTGATCTCGGTGTGAAATTCGTCGGAGTAGCCGATCATGCGCCGTTGATGCTTTTTGAGCCAGGCGTGGAGAAACTTGAGCCGCTTTTCATGGCTTTGCGTGTTTTCGACAATTTCGTTGCCTTTGTAGACCACGCTGCCGATGAACTCGCCGCGCACGATGTCGTTGAGCTTGAGACTCATGGTGTAGGAGTCTTTGACCAGGTTGATCGAGGTGCAGATCTCCCCTGTCAGGGGGTGGATGATCTCCTGGCGGAGCACGGACAGGGCTCGGTCCTGGCGCACGTTGTTGGGATCGAACTTGTGCTGACGGTAGATCACCCGCAAAATGACCACGCGTTTTTTGGCATCGACAAAATACCCACCGCGTTCGAGCATGTTCAGAACGTCCATGCCCTTGATTTCTACCGGCACCAGAGCCGTTTTCTCCACGCGTGGATACAGGTGCTGTTTCTCGGTGCTGAAGATGGAGGTGATGGTCCGATCTGATTGGCCCAAGGCCTTGACCAGAAACTGTTCGCCCATTTTGTGCAGTCGGCGGGCGAACATGGCGGCCGAGGTTTTGCGTTCGGAGGAGATGGGGTAGCCGTAAAGCTCCATCAGGAACTGGTACACGAACTCGCGGTTTTTCTCGTAGGTCAGGTTGTCGTTGGGCCGGAACTTGCGCATCCACAGTCCGAAACGCTTCAGTTCGGTATCCAGATCCGAAGGCAGGGACGCATAAATGCCCGACAGGTAGAACGCGCCGCTGCGGTCCAGGGAAAGGACATGGGCCCGGTCCATGCGGCTCAGGTACTGGATGAGCAGGGCATAGGACGTGATGTCGGCGAAGTGGCGGTCCGTGGTGGCGTTGCGAAAATCTTCGCGCAGATCCCGGGGCATGTGGCGCAGAAAGCAGTCCAGATTCCTGCTGTGCAGGGAGCTCTCCAGGACGCAGCTTTCGCCCTGCACCTGCAAATGGGGATCTTGGACGGTGTGCAGCAGATCAAATTGAAAAATTTCGTTGAAATAATCCAGCGGACGATTGAAGGCGACCAGTGAAAATCCGGGCAAGTCGGCGAACTCGGTCAGGTTGGGTTCGAAAGACGGCAAGAGTTCGCGGGCTTCAACGAGGGGGTAGTTGCGCACGGTCCGATACGGTCGCAGCAGGCAGAATTTGATGTGGACCAGGTCGAGAAAAAAACGCAGCGCGCCCAGATCGCGCGGCAGGGATCTGGGAAGAAGATGCCCGTTTTTCAAGGCCTTGATGCTCGGGACTTTGGAGAACGCGACGGCCCAATTCATGGTGGATGCCAACTATCCCATTGTGTTTGTTACGGTTGTGTGTAGACTATTTTGCATGTTTTATGTCGTTCGTAAACAGGATTTTCGGGACGATCGCCTGGCGGGTGTCGAGGTTGATCGTCAACTCCGTTATCTATATGCCCGAGGTATCGGCTTTGAATTCAACCCTGGGCTCTGCGGCGGTGCGCAGGGCGAATTGCAATAACATGATGAAATATCCCTCCCTGGACAGGCTGCTTGAGAGCATCGGAAGCGTCTTCGACGCCTATTCCGTTGTTCTGTTCTGCCGCAACACTGCCGGGCAGTACGATCTGAGTGCTTATTTCAGCCTGGGCGACACCATTCGTCGTGATCTGTGCATTGAAGCGGGACATGGGCTGGTGGGCTGGATTCTCAAGAACAATCAGCCTCTTTTGGTCGAAAAATTCGATCAGAAAAATACTTTTCTGGGCTATTATGGCGTGGAGCAGGACGAGCAGATCAAGGTCTTTGTCGGCTGCCCGTTGCCCGGCGGTCTGGGCGCGCTGTGCATGGACAGCAAGAAAACCTACGCCTTCACGGCCAAGGACCAGCGGGTCCTGGCCCTTTTTGCGCAGGTTGTCGCGGCCATCATCGCCGACATGGGCGATGCCGGGACTTCAAGTCGGGAACAGGCCCTGTACCGGGTGTTGCAACAGGTCTACGGATTGCGGGAAAGCCATCCGAAATGGTCGGATTTTCTGCATCGGTACCTGGCTCTGGTGGCCGGGGCCAGCGGATACGAATATGCCCTTCTCGTGGTCAGCGACGAGTGGGGGCACAATTACCTGCTCGAAGGGAGCAACAAGCCCTTTATGCCGGACAGTTTTTCTCCCCGGCAGACCTTCAGCACGGGAAGCGGGTTGCTGGGCTGGGTGTTCAAGAAAAACCAGCCCGTTTTTTTTGGCGACGGCAAAAGCGAGTTCGGCCGCACGCCTCTGTTCGGCCGCGACATCCCCGGGGCAACCCTGAACACCGTGCTGGCCTTTCCGCTCAAGGTGCATCGGCGCTGTCGGGGAGTCCTGGTTTTCGGGGACCGGGAAAGCCTCGTGGTCAGTGACGAAATCCGCAATTTCGCCAAGATGGCTGCGGACTATTTGGCTCTTTTTCTGGAAAATCTGTATCTGAAGAACAAGGTCAAGCAGTTCGCTCCTCCCAGTCAGGCTGAGCCGGAAGGAGATGGTACCGAGCTGGATCAACCCGATTCGTATTCATATTAATCATCAGGCAGGCGCATATGTTTTTCAGCAAACTTTTTGGATTTCTGGGCAAGGATCTGGCCATGGATCTGGGAACGGCCAACACGCTGCTTTATTCTCCCAAGGACGGCATTGTTCTGAACGAACCTTCGGTGGTGGCTCTTGACGTGCGCAACGACGCCATCCTGGCCGTGGGTCGCGAAGCCAAGGAGTATCTCGGCCGAACTCCGGAGCGGATTCGGGCCGTGCGGCCGCTCAAAGACGGCGTCATCGCCGATTTCGAAGTGACCAAAGCCATGATCGCCTACTTTATCCGCAAGGTCATCACCGGCATGCGCATGGTCAAACCGCGCATGGTCATTTGCGTTCCGGCCGGCATCACCCAGGTCGAGAAACGGGCCGTCATCGAATCGGCCCTGCAGGCCGGAGCCCGCGAGGTCAAGCTGATCGAAGAACCCATGGCCGCAGCCATCGGGGCCGGTCTGCCCATTCATGAGCCGCGGGGCAACATGGTGGTCGACATCGGCGGCGGTACCACGGAAGTGGCGGTCATCTCGCTTTCGGCCGTGGCCTACTCCGAGTCGGTGCGCATTGCCGGCGACGAGATCAACGACGCCATCCAGCGCTATGTGCAGGATGAGTTTCAGTTGCTGATCGGTGAAAATATGGCTGAGGCGGCCAAGATTCAGATCGCCTCGGCCGTGCCCCTGGCCGAGCCCATGCAGTTTCGGGTGGCCGGAAAAAACCTGGTAGACGGAAATCCCAAATCCATCGTCCTGAACGATGCCCATGTGCGCGAGGCCATCAAAGAGCCCGTATCCGCCATCGTGGCCGCAGTGCGCCGCGCGTTGGAGAAAACCCCGCCGGAACTGGTGGCCGACATCGCGACCAATGGGTTGCTGTTGGCCGGCGGAGGCGCGTTGCTGAAAGGACTCGACAAGCTGATCACCCAGCATAGTTCGTTGCTCGTCCATATCGACGACGATCCTTTGACGACCGTGGTTCGGGGAACGGGCCGGGCCCTGGAGGACGAAGCGACGTTTTCCAGGGTGTACATCAACTGAGGCCGGGCCAGAGTTTCATTTCCCAGGTCGCGAGAAACTCCGGCGTGAGGCGGTCTGCGTACGAGGCGACCAGGGCGAGACATTCGTCTTTATCGACAAGAAGATAGCTGCGGTCAGCCTCCATTTGCCGTACGGCCTGCGTGGACAGGCAGACGCCGAAAATTTCGACGGATTCCCGGCCCGTACCCACCCCCTGATCCAGCCTGGCCAGCAGCTCCAGGCCCGGATCCGGATCGTGCGCGATGCCGGGAAGGGCGTTTTCGGCCGCGTGTTCTGCGGCGAGATGGCTTTCAACGTGACCGCTGCCAAGTACGTCCAGGCAGCCCGGATGGACTGGGTCCGACGTGTCGCGCCGACGCAGAACGATGCGATTGCGATTGTCCCACGCCAGCAGGATGAACCCTTTATGCCTGAGCCCCTGGGCATGTACGTCGTCACTGTTCATGACGGCCAGGGGCCGGTTTGCGTCGTCGACAACGTGTATGAGTATAGATTCCGGGGTTGGCGGCATGATTTGGTATCCCAAGTGGTTATGATTGATGAAAGGTGATCTTGATATTGTTTTTCAGGTCCTGACTCCCTCGCACGCTGCGGAGCTGGCCCGGCTTGAATCCGCTGTTTTTGCCGATGCCTGGAGTGAAGCGCGTTTTGCCGATCTGCTGCGCGGAGATCGGTTTTTGGCGGTGGGCGGTCTCAATGCCTCCGGCTTGCAGTGCTACCTTTCGGCCTACAGCTTGGACAGGGAGTTTGAAATAGTCAATGTGGCTGTGGTCGACAGCCTGCGGGGGCGCGGGGTGGGGAGGCGGCTTTTGGATTTTTTTCTGCGCAAGGTTCGGGATCAGAGGGGGGGCAGGGTCGTGCTGGAAGTGCGATCCGGCAACGAGGCGGCCAGAGCGCTCTACAGTCGCTGCGGTTTTACGACGGTGGGGTTGCGCAGGGCGTATTATGGCGACACCGGCGAAGACGCCCTTGTCATGGAATGGTCGCCGTGCCTCGGATCGTAGCCGACCCGGAAGCCTACTTCCGCTCTTTGGCCAGTCCCGAGCAGGGTCGCGACGAGCTCCGAGCGAGCTCCGGAGTGCCCGAGATCGGGCCTGTTCTGGGCGGGCTGCTCGAATTGTTGTGCCGCATCATGCATGTCCGTTTAGTGCTGGAACTGGGTGCGGCCCAGGGATATTCAACCATGTTTCTTGCTCGCGCCGCCAGGGACTGCGGCGGCGTCGTGCTTTCCCTGGATTTGCACCAGCGCCACTGTCGGGAAGCAGCCTGCCGACTGGGCCGGGCGCGGCTGGATGCCGGTTGCCTGGTGGCCTGCGCCGACGCCAGGATGTTGCCGGCCCGAAATGGATGCTTTGATCTTGTATTTCTTGATGTTGACCAGCGTTACTACTCCGCCCTGGAGTCTGTCTGTTATGACGCGTTGCGCCCGGGCGGTCTGCTCGTGGTCGACAATACCGCGTTCGAGGATGCCTGCGGGTTGAATGCGGCCCTGCGGGATAATGGCCGGTGGGACGCCGTGAACCTGCTGGCCTTTTTGCCTGACCACGCGCCGGAACACGACGGCTTTTGTCTGGCGCGCAAAAGATAACAAGGAGTCGGAACAATGATTGTCATGGAAACATCCATGGGTTTGATGAAAATTGAGTTGTTTGAGGACAAGGCGCCGCTGACCTGCGCCAATTTCCTGAACTATGTGCGCGACGGTTTTTACGACGGAACCATCTTTCATCGCGTCATCCCCAATTTTGTGCTTCAAGGTGGCGGCATGACCGAGACCATGCGCGAAAAAGAAACAAATCAGCCCATCAAGAACGAAGCGGATAACGGCCTGAAAAATGTCCGCGGCAGTTTGTCCATGGCCAGGACCCAGGCCGTGGACAGCGCCACGTCCCAGTTTTTCATCAATCTGCGGGATAACGTTTTTTTGGATCACGGTGCGCGTGATTTTGGGTACGCTGTCTTTGCCCAGGTGGTTGAGGGACTTGAAGTCATGGACGCCATAGCAGCTGTGCCCACGGGCAATTTCGGGTTTCATCAGGATGTCCCCAAGGAGCCGGTTTTGATTTCCAGGGTGTATGTCGAGGAATAAGCCGTGGTGCGTCTGCGAAGCGGATTTTTGTTTTCAAGCGGTCATGTCCAGACCTTGTTTCCTCCCATTTTCAGGCCCAAGGCGAGGCTGTCGCTGAGGCGGCAACGCCTGGAGACGTCGGACGGGGATTTTGTTGATCTGGATTGGGCCGAATCAGGACGTGAACGGCTTGTCCTTATTCTGCACGGACTGGAAGGACATTCGCGGCGAAAATACGTCATGGGCATGGCCAGGGCCGCACGATTGTCCGGGTTTGACAGTCTGGCCATGAATTTTCGCGGCTGCAGCGGGGAACCCAACCGGAAAATTTTCAGCTATCATTCCGGATGGACTCAGGATCTGCATGAAACCCTGCTCATGGTTCAGGGGTTG
Source organism: uncultured Desulfovibrionaceae bacterium (assembly GCA_964651415.1). Taxonomy (GTDB): domain Bacteria; phylum Desulfobacterota; class Desulfovibrionia; order Desulfovibrionales; family Desulfomicrobiaceae; genus Desulfomicrobium. The sequence continues at coordinate 13,384 of CAZYZA010000049.1, read as the reverse complement.
GGGCGGTATCAAAGCATTGACGTCATCGGTTTCAGTCTCGGGGGCAACATGCTCCTCAAATATCTGGGGGCCGAAGCCGGGGTGGTGCCGGATCTGGTTCGGCGGGCCGTGGCGATTTCCGTTCCCTGCGATCTGGAGGACGCGTCCCGGGTCCTGGCCAGACCGGCCTGCTCGGTTTATTCCCGCTACCTTCTTGACCAACTGTGCGCCAAGATTAAGATCAAGGATGGCATGTTTCCGGGAGTGCTGGACCTGACTCGGCTTGAGCGCATCCGGACATTTCAGGAGTTCGACGACAGATTCACTGCTCCGATGAATGGATTCCGGGATGCCGTCGATTACTGGCGCAAGTCCAGTTCCCGCCAGTACTTGCCGGGCATTCGCCGCCGAACGTGCATCATGAATGCCGCCAACGATCCGTTCCTTGGTGCGCGGTGTTATCCGCACGACGAGGTTCGCGGCAATGATCGGCTTTGTCTGCTTGTTCCTCCCACCGGCGGACACGTGGGCTTTGTCGGATCCGGATCTGGCGGCATGTATTGGTCTGAGTGGATGGCGATGCAGTTTTTGTGCAACCCGGATGGCGGTGTTGTGCGGGAATTTTCATCAACATAGCGTCTTGTGTGGAAACATGCACTTGTGTCGCGTCCCAGCCCTGTCTGGATTCCCGTTGGTCACGCTTTGGCGTCTGGCATGATCAATGCTTTACCAGGGGCCGAACAGAACGGAGGTTTTCTGTATGAAGTTTCTGATCCGATCATTTATCCTTGTTTTTTTTCTGACGACGGCGGCTGCGGCCGCGTCTCTTCCCGATTTCACGGATCTGGCCGAAAAATCCGGACAGGCCGTGGTCAACATCAGCACCGTCAAATTGGTCAAGGGCCAGCGTGGATTGCCCCCATTTTTCCGGCAGGGGCCCAGGGGCCAGGAACCTTTCGGCGATTTTTTCGAACAATTTGAGCGTTTTTTTGGCGACCAGGGTCGGGGAGTTCCACGTGAACAACGCTCCCTTGGATCCGGTTTCCTGCTGTCCGCCGACGGATACATTGTGACCAACAACCATGTGATCGAAGGCGCGGATTCCATCAAGGTCAATCTCCTGGCCGACAAGAACGGCGAGCGCTCGTACGACGCCGAGGTCGTTGGTACGGACCGGGAGACAGACCTGGCTCTGCTCAAGATCAAGGCGGATGTGGATTTGCCGTATCTGTCGTTTGGCGATTCCGATGCGTTGAAAGTCGGACAGTGGGTCATGGCCATCGGCAATCCCTTTGGCCTGGATCACACGGTCACGGCCGGTATTGTCAGCGCCAAGGGCCGGACCATCGGCGCCGGGCCGTACGACAACTTTATCCAGACGGATGCGTCCATCAACCCCGGTAACAGCGGCGGGCCACTGATCAATCTGGACGGCCAGGTGGTCGGTATCAACACGGCCATTATCGCTTCTGGCCAGGGAATCGGGTTTGCCATTCCCAGTCGGTCGGCTAGTCAGGTCATCGAACAGTTGAAAGAACACAAGATTGTCAAGCGCGGTTGGCTGGGGGTCTCGATCCAGGATGTGGACGAGAACGCAGCCAAGGCTCTGGGATTGGAAAACGCCCGTGGTGCGCTGATTGCGTCGGTCACGCCGGATGATCCGGCCGACAAGGCCGGAATCAAGCCCGGTGACGTCATTGTGGCGGTGGATGGGGTTTCGATAAGCGATGCGGGCGATCTGACCCGCAAGATCGGCGATCTCCTGCCCGGGGTGAAGATCACGGTGTCGGTATGGCGTGAAGGCAGGGTCATCAAGGTCCCGCTGGTGCTGGCGCAGCGTAATCCCGAGCGCGTTGCTCAGGGTGCTCCCGGTGGTCAGGAGGCTCCGGGCGAGGACGTGCTTGGGCTCAGCGTCCGGCCTGTGAACGACGCCGAAGCCAAGGCGCTGGAATTATCCAAGGCTGCCGGACTGCTGGTGCTTGAAGTGGCGTCCGGATCTCTGGCTGAACAAAACGGGCTGGCCGCAGGCGACGTGATCATGGAGGTCAACGGCAAGGCCGTCAACACGGTCAAGGCGTTGCGGGACGTGATTGACGGTGACGGCAAGGCCAAGGGCGTGATCATGTTGCTGGTCAAACGCCAGGGCAAGAACGTGTTTCGGACGATTCCTCTTTCATGATCAAAGGCGCTCCTCGGAGCGCTTTTGATTTCGGAAAACGTATGCGCTATGAATTGCGGGCCGGATGCAAGGTCAATTTGTATCTGGATATCGTCGGGGTCCGGGACAACGGCTACCATGAGATCGAAAGCTTGTTTTATCCGCTGCCTGCTCCCCACGATATCTTGATTCTGGAAGAGACTGGGGGCGCAGGGCTGCAGCTGACGTGCTCGGATCCGGCGCTGCCTGTCGGCGGCAATATCCTGAGCGCCGCCTACAGCAGGTTTGCGGCGGCAACCGGGTATGCCCCGGGGATAAGACTCCATCTGGTCAAGCAGATACCGATGGGGGCGGGCCTGGGTGGAGGAAGCAGCGATGCGGCCGTGTTTCTTGGCTGGCTGAATTCCAGGGCAGGCGGGTCTGCGCTGGACAGTCCGGACCTGGAAAGCCTGGCGTTGGGTCTGGGTGCGGACGTGCCGTTTTTTTTGCACAACAAACCGGCATGGGTGACGGGTATCGGGGAAATCGTCACCCCGGTCGCCGTGGATCTGACTGAATACACCGTGCTGGTGGCCTGCCCGCATGTGCATGTGAACACGGCTTGGGCGTATCGACGCTGGGATGAGGTCTGGCGGGAGGACGCGAACTCCGGGAGAAAGGTGTTGACAGCTGCGGGCAGCCCGAATAAAGAGTTTTGCTTCACGAAACCGCCCGTGCTGAAGAATTGCTTTGAACGCGTTGTTTTTCAAGAATTTCCAGTTCTTTACGAGCTAAAAGCTGAAATACTGCGTCACGGTGCCCTGGCTTGTGTCATGAGTGGGAGCGGGGCAAGCATGGTCGCGATTTTTGAATCCTCTGAGGTGGCTCGTGTCTGTGGCCGCCGTATGCGTGATCAGGGCTGTCCTTGCCATCTGGTTGACGGGCAGGACCTGGTCGGCAGTTCTGGCTGAGCACGTTCGTCAGGGCGTGTTTGTGTCTTTTTGCATCAGTGGTTGCCTGAAGCCCCGCAAGGCCAGGCATTATGATATTGGGGCGTCGCCAAGCTGGCAAGGCAACGGATTTTGGTTCCGTCATTCGGAGGTTCGAATCCTCCCGCCCCAGCCAAATTTTCATTCGAGGACAGTGTTATGCCACGTGTGGGTGAACTGAAGATCGTCACGGGAACCGCTAATCCGGCTTTGGCCGCCCGCATTTGTGACCATTTAGGCTGCAAGCTGACCTTGTCTTTGGTCGACACGTTCAGCGATGGCGAAATCCGTGTTGAGATGGGAGACAACGTGCGCGGCGATGACGTCTATGTTGTCCAGTCGACGTGCGCCCCGGTCAACCACAATCTGATGGAACTCTGTCTCATGCTGGATGCCTTGAAGCGCGCCAGTGCGGGCAGGGTCACGGCTGTTGTGCCGTATTTCGGTTACGCCAGGCAGGATCGGAAGGTTGTGCCGAGAGTGCCGATCAGTGCCAAGTTGGTGGCAGATTTTATCACCGTGGCCGGTGTTGACCGGGTTTTGACCATTGATCTTCATTCCGGCCAGATTCAGGGATTCTTCAATAAGCCGGTGGACAATCTTTATGCTGCCCAGGTTCTGCTGGAGTACTTGCGCAACCTGGGAGACAATCTCATTGTCGTTTCGCCCGATGCCGGCGGAACCGAGCGGGCCAGGGCGTATGCCAAGCGTCTCGGTGTCGGCTTGGCAATTGTCGACAAGCGTCGCGAGGGTCCGAACAAGGCGCACGCCATGCAGCTTATCGGCGATGTAAAGGGCAAGATTGCGGTTGTTCTCGACGATATGATTGATACGGCCGGGACCATGACCGAGGCCGGCAATTTGCTTGCGGAACATGGTGCGGAAGACGTGGTCGCATGCGCTTCGCATGCGGTTCTGTCCGGGCCGGCCGTGGAGCGGTTGATCAGTTCAGCTTTTTCCCAGGTCATTGTCACGGATACAATCCCGCTCAATGCCAAGGCAGCCGCAAGCGACAAATTCAAGGTGATTTCCGTTGGTAGCCTGATTGCCAAGGCTATTCATAATATTCATTCCGAATCTTCAGTCAGCGTGCTTTTCAGTTGAGCGGCAGCTGGGCGGAAGAGATTTTCTAGGTGGCGAATAAAGGAGAAAAGCATGTCTGAAGTTACACGATTAAAGTTGAAGCACCGCGAGGAAAGAGGCAAGGGTCCCTGTTCCCGTTTGCGTGCCAAAGGTATGGTTCCCGGCATTTTCTATAACTCCAAGGGCGAAAATATAGCCTTTACCGTTGAGAATCTCGCTTTGGGCAAGGCTTTCGAAAAGGTTCGCTATTCGAAAATGATTGAGCTGGAGCTTGAGGTTGACGGCAAGGCCGAGACACGCAACGCTCTGTTCAAGAGCCTGGTCTCTCATCCGGTCAAGCGCCGCTACGACCATGTCGATTTTATCGGCATTGATCTGGACAAAGAAGTCCAGGTCACGGTTCCCGTCGAGACCGTTGGTCGCGCCAAGGGTGTTGTGCTCGGCGGAAAACTTGAGATCATTCAGCAAAGAGTCATGGTGCGCTGTCTGCCGACCATGATTCCCGATTCCGTGGTGGTCGACGTGACCGAATTGAACATTGGCGACAAGGTCTTTATTGATCAGCTGGTCTTCCCCGAAGGTGTCGTCGCAGTTTTTGATCGCAACTATCTGGTTGTGGCTATTCAGACGGCTCGCGGCGCCAAGACGGGCGAAGCCGAGGACTAATCAGTAATTCGCTATCACCGGACCTCGCTTCAGCGGGGTCCTTTTCTCTCTTTTCTCCAGTCATTTCCCTTCGGATACCACCATGAAATATGACGGCCTGCTTGTCGGCCTGGGTAATCCTGGAACCAAGTACGCCCGGACGCGCCATAACTTTGGTTTCATGGTGATGGACCGCGCGCTTGAATATTGGAGCAAGGCGTCCGGATGTTCTTGCGACGAGCGCCCGGGCCGTTCTCAGGCTCAGGTCTGGGATGTGGTGGAAGACAACGGAGCGCGGCGCTGGCTGGTAGCCAAGCCTTTGACATTCATGAACCTCAGCGGCCAGGTAGTTGGTGGCTTGAGCAGGAAGCATGGAATTTCTGCGGAAAGAATACTGGTTGCGCATGACGAACTCGATCTGGTCCTGGGTACGGTCCGGCTGAAGTTCGGTGGCGGACTGGCCGGCCACAATGGACTTAAGTCCGTGGCGGCCCTGCTTGGAACCCGCGATTTCGCCCGCATGCGGCTGGGCATTGGTCGGCCGGATGACGGATTGCCGGTGGCCGAGTATGTTCTGCGTCCCTTTTTTCCCGACCAGCGAGAGTTGGTCGACCAAACGCTGGCTGCAGCGGTGGAAGGCCTGCTTGATTATTGTCGGGGCGGCTTGACCGTAGCCATGAATCGGCTCAACGCCCGTTGATTCTGCGGCGCCTGTTGCATCTCTTTGTGGACTCTGTCGCGATTTTGGGCTATTGTGCTCTTCCTATGCTGTACGATTACGTTTTATTGGAGGTCGCTTGTGTTTTCAGTTGATGAACTTGTCGTCTATCCCGCGCAGGGTGTCGGTAAGGTCGAGCGGATTGAGACCCAGGAGATCGGCGGCGTAGCCACTGAGCTTATCATCGTGCGTATTTTGAGCAACAATGTGACTCTGATGGTTCCGGTCAAAAACGCCCAAAATGTCGGGTTGCGCGGGGTGTATACCTCGGAACAGGCCGCGGATATTCAGGCGTATTTGCAGGACCGGTCTGATTTTACCGGGTATTCCGGTCAAAATTGGAATCGTCGCTATCGCGAGTATTCCGAAAAACTAAAAAGCAGCAGCTTGCGCGACGTGGCGTACGTCCTGAAGGAGCTGATACTTATCGGCAAGGACAAGGAATTGTCGTTTGGTGAGCGTCGCTTGCTGGAGCAGGCCATGGGGTTGATCACCCTGGAGCTGTCTTTTGCCCTGAATCAGGAACAAGCAGAGGTGAAGAAGTCTATCGAAGCTTTGTTTGCTGATATTTTACACGCCAAAGACGTAGAAAATGATGAAGAAGACGTATAAGGGGGCCTTTTGCCCCCTTGTTTTTTTTTATTTCATAATATAAATTTCCTCTACTTTCCTTTCAGATACTACATATCCATAATCAGGCATTTTTTTATTTCCATGAAGCTTCTTGGTGCGAGCTGCATATAATCAATTTTCCGTTGATATCCTTTCTTTGTACATTTCGCTGTGTATAGCTGTTTTGTTCCTTAATATTTTGAGTTCTATTATTTCATTGTTACGAGGATCGTCATGAATCTTTCAGAGTTGAAGACCAAATCCATGTCCGAACTCATGGACATCGCAGGCGAGTATAAGATTGAAAATGTGAGCGGTCTGCGCAAACAGGAGCTGATTTTCGCCTTATTGCAGGCGTGCGCTTCGCAAAATGGATCTATTTTCGGCGAAGGCGTGCTTGAAATACTGCCTGATGGGTTTGGTTTTCTTCGTTCTCCCATGTACAGCTACATGCCCGGCCCGGATGATATTTACGTATCTCCATCGCAAATCAGGCGTTTTGCTCTGCGAACAGGCGATGTTGTTTCCGGGCAGATTCGTCCACCCAAAGAGGGCGAAAGATATTTCGCATTGTTGCGAGTCAAAGAAATCTGTTTCCGTGAGCCGGAAGAAGCAAAGCGGATTGTGCTTTTTGACAACCTGACTCCCATTTATCCGGACCAGCAGTTCAGACTCGAAAACGGTGACAAAAATTACTCCGCGCGAATCATGGACCTTGTGACTCCCATCGGCATGGGGCAGCGCGGGCTGATTGTCGCCCCGCCTCGCACCGGAAAAACCATGCTCATGCAGACCATTGCCAACTCCATCAGCGTCAATCACCCGGATGCTTATCTGATAGTGCTTCTGATTGATGAGCGGCCTGAAGAAGTCACGGACATGGAGCGTACGGTCAGGGCCGAGGTTATCAGCTCGACTTTTGACGAACCGCCGCAGCGCCATGTGCAGGTTGCCGAGATGGTCCTTGAAAAGGCCAAGCGCCTGGTCGAGCGTAAGGTTGACGTGGTCATCCTGCTGGATTCCATTACCAGACTCGGTCGGGCCTACAATGCCACGACTCCTTCGTCCGGTCGCGTGCTTTCCGGAGGCCTGGACGCCAATGCCCTGCAGCGTCCCAAGCGTTTTTTCGGTGCGGCCCGCAATATTGAAGAGGGCGGAAGTCTGACCATTATCTCCACTGCCTTGATTGATACAGGATCGCGCATGGATGAGGTAATTTTCGAGGAATTCAAAGGCACCGGCAATGCCGACATCTATCTGGATCGTCACCTTTCCGACAAGCGCATATTCCCGGCCATTGACTTGAACCGTTCCGGCACGCGCAAGGAGGAGCTGCTGCTTGATCCGGATGTCTTGAACAAGGTCTGGATATTGCGTCGGGTCATGGCTCCCATGAACTCGGTTGACAGCATGGACTTCCTGCTGGACAAGATGCGTGGAACCAAGAGCAACAAGGAATTCCTGGATATGATGAATTCCTGACAGGAGGGAGCATGGCTGGGCTGACAAGGATGGCGTGTCCTGCGGACGACGATTACGGGCAGTGGCTGGAGCTTCTCGACATCAGAGCGACAGCGGCCCTTCTCGACAGCCTGGGGGACTTTCTGGCTGACTACCTAGCTTCTTCCGGTTTGCGGCTTTATGTTCTCGGGCTGTCCGGCGGCATTGATTCGTCGTTCCTGGCGGCATTGCTGTATCATCGCAAGATTCCCTATCTCGGTTTTTGCCTGCCCATCGCGTCGAACACTCCGGAAGAAATTGAACGAGGCACAAGAGTTGCGCGGGCCTACGCAGTCCCCATGGATGCATCGTTGGGTCATGAGCATGATCTGACCTCTGTCTACGATACTATCTCCGCGAGTTTCCGGCAGATTGCCGGCTGCTCCACGCCTGTGGCCGAAGGCAATATCAAAGCCCGGACCCGGATGCTTTTTCTTTACCATTTGGCGCAACTGCATGGTGGTTGCGTGTTGTCCACGGACCAGCTTGATGAATTGCTGACCGGGTTCTGGACCTTGCATGGTGATGTCGGCGACGTCAGTCCGCTGCAGCTCATTCCCAAAAGTGTCGAATACGAACTGGCCGCCATGCTTTGCCGGCGACTTGACGATCCGGCTCCACTGCAAGCGGCCATTGAGGCCCTGCCCACGGATGGGTTGGGGATCAGCTCGTCTGATCTTGAGCAACTGGAAGTTGATTCGTACCTGCAGGTCGAGGAACTTTTCCGCCGCTATTTTCGCCTGCGCCAAAAAGAAGCGAGGTCGCCCTTGAGCCGGACTGAATATTCCGAACGGTTGAAATTGGAGACCACGGGCCCGGTTCGTCGTTTTTTACACAGCGGCTTCAAAAGAAGCGGCGCCGTGCTGGTCGATCCCAGGAGCGTCTGATGATGACCGGCTGCAGGTTGCGGACCTGGTTGGCGACGGCCCTGGTTTTTGTCCTGGCCGTGCCTTTTGGGCATGCGAGTTTTGGTGAATTCACCATTCGGGATGAATTGGAACTTGCACGCAAATTTGATCTGATCATCGAAACCCGTTTTCCTGTTGTGCATGATCCGCAAATCACGGGTTATGTCCAATCCGTCGTCGATCGCCTGGTTGCGGCCATGCCGCCCCAGCCGTTTCCCATCAAGGTGACTGTGGTCAGGAACGCGGCCATGAACGCCTTTGCCTCGGCCGGCGGTCATATCACCATTTTTACCGGACTTATCGCCAATCTTGATGGCGAGGACGAACTGGCCAGCGTTATTGCGCATGAGCTGGCTCACGTTTCTGAGCGGCATATCGCCAAATCCATAGAAAAAAGCCAGTTGGTGGGCGCAGGTTCCCTGCTCGGAATCCTGGCCGGAGTCCTGGTGGGCTCTCAGGGAGGCGGTGACGGGGGGGGCGCATTGGTCCTGGGTTCCGTGGCCGGGGCGCGTGCCATGCAGTTGAAATACACGCGTGAAAATGAAAGAGATGCCGACCAGTATGGTCTGGATTTTTTGGTCGGGGCCGGGTTTTCGCCCATGGGTATGACCGCGGCCTTTGACAAGATCAGAAAATTGCAATGGCTCGGCGGCAGCGGTGACGTGCCGTCCTATCTGTCCACGCATCCCGGAATGAACGAGCGTCTGGTCTACATGCAGGACCGCATCGCGCGCCTGCCTGAAGAGGTGCGCGCGCGATGCTCGGATGACACGGCTTTTGAACGGGCCAGAGTGCTCGTCCGGGCCTGGTTCGCTGATCCGAATACGGCCAAGGCCATGTTTGATACCGGCAAAGAAGATACAGGCTGTCTGGAGCGTCTTGGCGCGGCCATTGCGTTCAGTCGGTTGCGCCAGGTGGATGAGGCCTCCAGGCGATTTGACGAGGCCCTGGCTTGTAATGGTTCGGATCCTCTCTGGAAGCGGGAATATGGCCGGTTCGCTTTTGAATATGGGGAATTGTCGACGGCTGTGGCTGCATTGCAAGAGGCCGTGCTGCGCGAACCGCGCGATCTTTTCGCCGCTTTTTTTTATGCTCGGGCTTTGGCTGAGCAGGGTAACTACGAGCAAAGCATCTCCTTGATGGAACGCATAGCCAAGACAGTTCCTCGTGACGCCGAAGTTCTGGAATATCTGGCCCGATACCAGGGGGCGCTGGGCCGTCATTTCGTCGCACATCTCAATTACGCGAAATCGTTTGCCTATCGTCGTCAGTTTCGGAAATATGATTTCCACCTGCAGAAATCCGAGGCTCTGGCCCAATCGGCTGCGGACCGGGATCTGATCGCCAAGGCCAGGGCTGAGATATCCGAATATCGCGAGGTTCTCGGAATCTAGCCCCCGTTTTATCTTGAATTCTGTGTCGTGCCGGGGTAGCCACTGCCTGCAGATGCGACAACACCAACTGGAGGAATAGCCATGTTTTTTGCGAATCTTGCCTATGCCATGGGCGACGCCCCGGCAGCCGGAGGCCAGGCAGGCAGCCCTTTGATGACGTTCATGCCTTTGATTCTGATGTTTGTGATTTTCTATTTTCTGCTCATTCGTCCACAGCAGAAAAAGCAGAAGGAACACAAGCAGATGCTTGACAATCTTGGTCGCGGTGATCGCGTCGTGACCGCCGGCGGGCTCTATGGCCGGGTGGTGGAAGTTAAGGACGACATACTGACCGTGGACCTTGGCAACGACATGCATGTTCAGGTTGGCCGGGGATTTATTTCCGGCCTGGCGTCTCCCGACAGTGCCGCAGCCAAGGCCAAGGATAAGAAAAAGTAGCCTTTCGGCGGGGCTTACGATAAGGCAGGCCTGTTTCTGGAACCGGAAACAGGCCTTTTTTGTGCGTGTCCGTCCTTGTGTCGGGCAGTTTTTTGTCGTGTAAATTTTAACCTGTTTGATTCTGGATAAGGAAGATGCACATGGGTAGTTTGCGCTGGAGGGCATTGCTTGCCGCTTTTGTCATAGTGCTGGCCTTAGTTTATGTCCTGCCCTCGATCCCCACGGTCCGTGATTCCAAGCTTGGCGGCATGCTGCCGGAAGCGGAAATCAATTTGGGTCTGGATCTTAAAGGCGGAATTCATCTCACCCTGGGCGTTGATCTGGACGCTGCCGTTGGCAATGCCGTCACACGGATGGGCCAGGACTTGCGGATGGAAGCCCGGGAAAACAACATTCTGGTTTTGCGGCCCCGGCTGGTCGGGACGCGGCAGCTTGAGTTCTCCCTGTTGAAGAAGGAACAGCAGGCAGAACTGGAAAGTTTGTTGAAGAGCCGCTTCGGGAGCATGGAGATCACGACCCGTGAAGCCGTAGGCGCTGATCAGATGCGTTACCTGTTGACCATCTCCGACGACTATATCGCATATCTCGAAAATCTGACCATGGATCAGGCCCTGAAGACCATCCGCAACAGGATTGACCAGTTCGGCGTGGCGGAACCGGATATCCGCAAGCAACAGGGCAACCGCATCATCGTCCAGTTGCCCGGGTTAAGCGATCCCAAAAGGGCCATCAACATCATTGGTCAGACCGCACATCTGGAATTCAAACTCGTGGATGAAGATGCTGACATTGAGTCCGCTCTGGCCGGCGTTGTTCCGCCCGACAGCGAGCTGGCCTACCTGCAGGACAAACGTGGCGCTGCCAAGTCTCCCCTTGTCCTGCGGTCCGAGGTTCTTCTGACCGGTGAATATATCACCGATGCCAATGTCCAGTTTGACTCTTTCGGCCAAGCGTATGTGGGCATGAATTTCAACGCTCGCGGTGCGCGAATTTTTGAAGATGTGACCGGGGCCAACATTAAACGCCGCCTGGCCATTGTGCTGGACGGGACGGTCCATTCCGCCCCGGTCATCCAGGACCGCATCGGCGGCGGGCGGGCGTCCATCACCGGGCAGTTCACGACCGAAGAAGCTCATGATCTGGCGGTGGTGCTGCGTGCAGGGTCGTTGCCCGCGCCGGTCAACATTCTCGAAGAACGGTCGGTTGGTCCTTCCCTGGGACAGGAATCCATCGACAAGGGCGTGAAGGCGGCCATGATCGGCGGCATCGTCGTCATCCTGTTTATCCTTGTGTACTATCGACGCTCCGGCGTAGTTGCCTCGTTTGCGGTTGTTTCGAATATCGTCCTGGTGCTGGCCGGTTTGGCTGCCTTTGGAGCCACGCTGACGCTGCCGGGCATTGCCGGCATCATCCTGACCCTCGGTATGTCTGTTGACGCCAACGTGCTCATTTTTGAGCGTATCCGTGAGGAGCTTCGGGCTGGCGAGTCCGTGGCCAGGTCTATTCACAACGGGTTTTCCCGCGCGACCATGACCATCATCGACTCCAATCTGACCACCATCATTGCCGCCATCATTTTGTATCAGTTCGGTACCGGTCCTGTACGCGGTTTTGCCGTGACCTTGACCCTGGGTATCATGGCGTCCATGTTCACGGCCATTTTCGTGTCCCGCATCTTCTTTGATGCCTGGCTGGATCGACGTCAGCCCGGTGAACAACCGAGTATTTAAGGAGCAGATCATGTCCTTTGAAATTATCCGACATGACACGAATGTCGATTTTGTCGGGATGCGCAAGTATGCCTATGTCTTATCGGCGATCATGCTGCTTGCCGGCATGTTGTCTCTGGTTTTCAAGGGCGGGCCGCAGTACGGCATTGATTTTGCCGGCGGTTTCAACGTGCAGGTCAAATTCGAGCAAAGCGTGGATCTGAACCAGGTCCGTGCCGTTCTGGATGATCCCGCCCTGTCCGGGTTGGTCGTCCAGAATTTCGGGGATGACAGCGATCACGAAGTACTGTTGCGCGTATCGTATACCGATCAGTCAACCAATCAGGTGCGTGACGCCGTTACCGAAGGTTTTGCCAAGGGGCTTGATGGCACCGGCTATGAGATTCAGCGCCTGGAGATGGTTGGCCCCAAAGTTGGTGCCGACATGCGGGAAAAGGCCTTGCAGGCGATTTTTTACGCGGTCCTGCTTATCGCCACCTACATTTCGGGCCGTTTTGAGCAGAAGTGGATGGTCTCCGGACTTATGGCCGCGGCACTTGCTTCGGTCGTCTATGTCCTGGACCTTCTGAACGTGCCCATGAGCTATTCGGTGATCGCGGCCACGGTGGCCACTTTGGTGCTGTGCGTCGTGCTTCGGCTGAAATATGCCCTGGGAGCGATGGTGGCCCTGATTCACGACGTCATGCTTCCCCTGGGGTTGTTTTCGCTCCTCAACAAGGACGTAGATCTGACCATTATCGCTGCCTTGCTGACCATTGTCGGCTACTCCCTGAACGACACCATCATCGTCTTTGACCGGATACGCGAAAATATGAGGGCCAAAGTGTCCACGGATCTGAATACGGTCCTGAACCGTTCCGTAAACCAGACCCTGTCCCGGACCTTGATTACGTCAGGCACAACGTTTGCGGCGGTTCTGGCCCTCTATGTTTTTGGCGGCGGGGTCATCCACGACTTTGCCCTGGCCATGCTTGTCGGCGTGTTGGCAGGAACCTACTCCTCCATATTCGTCGCTGCGCCCGTGCTCGGCTTTTTCAAGCCGCGCATTGATGATCCTGAAGAAGAGGCCGAACCGAGTACCGCATAAAGCTGAGCAGAACTGCTTAAAAAAAAAGCGCCCATCCGGGCGCTTTTTTTTAGGGGTCCTCAAGACTTTGGAACGCAAAAAAACAAGAGTGCGTGGAATTGGCCACGCATGGACAGGGTGGTTGTTGCCCGTCGTCAGGGGTTTGCCAAGTTGGCCTGCCTGAA
>CAZYZA010000048.1:0-26089 GCA_964651415.1 uncultured Desulfovibrionaceae bacterium | reverse complement strand
AGCGCAACATTAAGAAATATAAAAGTATTTTTTCATACGTGATAAACATGGGCTGAGCCTCCAGGACCACGTTGCCGAAGGTGTCGGTGGTCGACGGAAAGACGAACAGATCGGCCGAGGCATAGGCCTGGGCCAAGTCCTCGTCGTGGAGCATGCCGGTGAAAAGGGCCGGCAGACCGGCCAGTTCCTGTTCCATTTCCTGGCGATACGGCCCGTCGCCGACCACGGCCAGGCGCACATCGCTTCGCATCCGGCAGACCTGGCGGAAGGCTTCGGTCAGGATGTCGAGATCTTTTTCCCTGGACACCCGGCCGACATAGAGCAGGGTGATATCGGCCCGCGCCTGCCAGGCGGAGTAAAAGCCGTTGCGCTTGACCGGATCAAATCGGACCGTGTCGACTCCGCGCGGATAGACGTGAATGGCCTGCCGCTCCACCCCCAGGCCGACCAGCTCCTCGGCAATGGCCTGGGACGGGGCATAGACCACATCCATCTGCTTGTAGTACCAGGACATGTAGGACCTGGTCAGGTCCTGCAGACCGGAGTCGCCGGTCAGGGCGCCGACATACTGGGGAAAGGCCGTGTGGTAGGTGCCGTGAATGGGGATGTGCAGAATGCGGCTGACGGCCAGGGCGGCCAGGCCGACGGGTCCGGGCGTGGCCGCCAGGATCAGGGACGGGTCGGTGTTCAGGCTGTATTCGAGCATGGACAGAAACGGCGGGTAAGCCACGGACAGCTCCGGGTACTCGGGCATGACAAAAGCGCCCACAGGCTGGAACACCTTGAGACCGGGTTCGCTTTCCCGTGTTCCGCAGGTCACGACGGTCATTTCCTTGCCGTGCTGCCGGGCCATGTCGAGCTGCTGGCGGATGGTCCAGGACACGCCGTTCACATCCTCGAAGGTGTCGGTGAAGTGCATCAGGGTCCGGGGTTTTGGATGGTCCTGTCCAAAAGCAGCGGCGCAGGTCCGGCTGAAATGGCGCTCGCGGGCAAAGAGGCCGAAAGAGACGAAATACGGAGCCAGCAGGGCGTAAAGGGACCCGGCCATGCCGATGGTGCTGAAAATGTCGAAAATGTCCGCGCCCACGGCGCTGGTAAGCAGGCGATCCAGAAACTGGGAAAAGAGCTTGTCCGAGGCCTGGCCGACAAAGCGGAACCACTCCTGATCCAGGTCTTCGCCTCCTTCGCCCCTGGCCAGCCGGGCAAAGCGGGGATCGGAGTCGATGATGTGGGTGGCCTCGCGCAACAGCAGGGTCTTGATGCCGTCGGCATCGGACAGGCGCAGATAGGCCGCGCTTTTGCGTTTGCTCATGGCCGCGTGCAGTCGGGAAAACAGACCCTGGCTGGGGGCGTCGCCAGGGCCGAGCATGCGGTCGGCAAAACGGATGCAGGGCATCTTGGCCGTGGTGGCCCCAAGACCGGACCGGCTGCGATAAAACTGGTAGGCAATGGAGTACAGATTGCGGGCCAGGGCGTGGCCGCTGGCCGGATGTCCGGACGGAACGCCTCTTTTGTCTCTGACGCCGGCCAGGAAACCGGTCAGTGTGTCCTTGCCCGCCACGGTGTGCATGCTGGCGATATTCAGCCCGCTGTGGTCGTCGGACCAGCCGATCATGCCTTTGATCCACGGAGTCGGACCAAAGGGAGGCAGGCCATGACGATCGGCCAGCATGTCCATGGTTACCCGGTCCAGATCATGTAAAATGCCCTGCAAAACCGTGTTCTGCAGGGCATCGCGGCAGCCGTTGGCCTCAAAGAGGTCAAAGAGCAGCAGGCATTGCTCGAAATGATCGATCCGCAGGCGGTCGTTGACCGCGAAAAGGGGGTGGGCCAGGGCATGGACGATGTCTTCGCCGCGCAGATACCCGACCAATTCGATGATGTTTTCCCGCAGACGCTGGATTTCCCGGTGCTGCTCTTCGCTGATGTCGTAGGCTAAAACGTGGACCTTGCATTTATCCTGGGGAAAATGGGCCGTTATTTCCTCGCTGATGAACGTCCCCGGCAGATGGGCAATTTCCAGGGCTCCGTGAATGACGTTATGATCGGTGATGGTCACGAAATCCATGCCTGCCGCCCGGGCCTGGCTGTAAATGAATCCGGGCTCGGTGAAGCTTTCTGGGCAGCCGATTTTTTTCAAAATCCATTGCGACGGGCGGCTGGAGAACTTGGAATGGACGTGCAGGTCTGCTTTACATTGAGGAATCATATTCCTACCTCATGATTGTGGTTTACCCTGCATATCCTTGGATCGTGGCAGAATGGCGACAGCAATGCGTCAATTTGCACGCGGAAGCGTGCGCAATAATTCTGCGTATCGGGTGTGTCACAGAACTGTGACACAAATGTCACCGTGCTGAGATTGACTTTGCGGCGGTCTTCCCCCAGAAAATGTTTATTTCCACCCAATTTTACTCAAGGACATGTGCATGGCATCGAAGATTAAACACAACTGGCAACTGTCCCGTTCCGAGGCGGCCAAGCTGCTGCGCAACGTGGCCGACACCCTGGAAGAGGGCTCGGACGAGGTTGCCCAATTCGGAATCGGCCTGGCCGAACTGGTCAAATTCAAGATCAAGATCGACCTGAGCGAGACGGACACGCTTGAGGTTAAATTCTCGGGCAAAGGGTCCAAGGTCTGCGGAACCGACGAAGTTTGCGGGATTGGTGCTGTCTGTGAACGGTATTCGTGTCTGAAGAAGCGGATGCAGATTTACTTCAAAGCCATGCGCGACAGTGTGGGCCGGGGCGAACTTCCCTCGCGCGAAATTGTTTCCGTCTTTCTGGCCGATTCCGAACGCATGGTCTCCTACCACGGTTACGGGGACGAATTCTATCCGGCGTACATGGAACTGTGCGGGCGACTGCGCGAAGCCTTTGACCAGGAGAATCTGGCGGCCACAAGCCAGGTTATTGCTGAATTGGGCCAGTCCAAGAAAGACTGTCACGACCGGTACAAGTAGGGGGCACATGCGATCGACCGATCCTCTCAATCCGTCCATGTGGGACCCGGCCATATCCGACCAGGACCGCCGGCTTTTCCGGCAGGTGGTCAGCACGGATCTGACCGAGGATGATCTGGCCCGTCTGCGCTCCCCCCGCTTTGTCCTGCCGGGACAACGCGCGGTCATGGCCGTGCACTGGCATCCGGAGTTCGCGCCCATGCCGGTGATCCGCGACCGCATCGAAGCCATGTTCCCAAACATGGATGAACGCCTGATCATCCCGACCCAGCATAACGAGATCCTGGAATACGACGACTACAGCGGAGTGGAGGTCGATTGCTACTCCCACGGCTTCAATCAGAAGGTGCAGCTCCTGCTGCATTTCAAGACCAGCCGCCTTGGTCGGGCCGACACCCTGCGGGCCATGCTGACCCACACCAGAACCTACCGCGCCTCCCAGCTTTTTGAGTTCATGCACACCATCACCGCTCCCCTGGAGGACCGGCTGGATGAGGCGGCGCGGGAAAGCGGGGCTGATCTGGATCTGATCGAATTCGTGCGCCGTCACGTGGCCAAAATCCAGCGCATGGTCGAGGAGGAGCAGGACCAGCTGTCCGTGGACGCTCTCAAAAACAAACTGCTGCGCAATTATTTCGACGCCCTGCGCCCGGTTTACGATCAGGATCTGATCGACCGCGTCCAGACCTTTCTCTCGGCGGTCAAGGCCGTGGTCAAACGGCACTTCTCCCTGCGCTATTTTTACCGCACGTCCGAAGTCATCGAAGAGGCCAGATCCCTGGGGGCCGGCATTGTCATCCCCCACCCGGAGCAGTTCTGGCCCATTCTGCTGGCCGACTACGACGTGGACGGCTACGAGGTCTGGAATCCCCAGTCCCAGCGCTATACGGATTTTCTGATCTCGGCCGTGGGCCGGGCCAATCTCTGCCAGGGGCTGTCCAAGCGGCGTAAGCTGGTCTTCATGGGCGACGACACGCACATGGGCGAGAAGGTCAAGGCTGAAAGCGCGCAGAATCAGGAAAAGGCCGGTCGGGAAATCGGCTATCAACCGGCCTGGGATGATCTGGAAATCTCCAAGCGGCTCATTCTCTCCGGCATGAGCCGGGAAATCGTCATCCGCGAATATCGCGACCGCCTGAACGGATAGGCATCAAGGAAGAAATATGTCCCAAGACGATAAATTCGAGTTCGAATCCCTCCAGGACCGTCAGACCATTCAGAAGTACCTGCAGGCCCTGCAGGAGGGGTTTGATCAGGGTCGGATCGTGGTCAATTCCGACGGGGCCGAAATAGCCCTGCATCCGGCCGGGTTCATGAAGTTTGAAGTGTCGGTCAAAAAGAAAGGCGCCGAGAACAAGCTGGGCATCAAGATCAGCTGGAAAGACAATCCTGCCGAATCCCCGGCTTCCGGCACCATCTCCATCTCCTCGTAGGACCTTCCATGCTCAAACAATTCGAAGGGCTTGAGGAGAATTTTCGTTTCCTGATCCTTGAGGTGCAAAACCAGATCAAGGCGACTTTTGAATTTCTTCTTGCCCCCACCCCGGACACCTACGACAAAATCTTCAGCAAGGACGATTACATCGACAACCTGAAGAATGTCATTGAAAACAAGTGCTTCACCACTCTGAATCAGACCAAGCTGAGCCCGGAGCAGATGAAGCATCTGCGCGCCGTGCACGTCATTTCCATCAATCTGGAGCGCATCGGCGACTACTGCGTCAATATCGCCAAGCAGATGGGGTACCTGTCCACGCCGCGCTTTCTGGATAATTTTGACTACAAGGACAGCTTTCTCAAGATTCACGACACCATCAGCGAGATTCTGCCCGTCCTGCAAAAGGCCAATCTGACCGGGGCCCTGGCCATCTGCCGCATGGAGGACGATCTGGACTCCATGTACAAGGAAAATTTCGACAAGATCATGATCCACCTGCGCATCGGCCGCAACGTGGAGGATCACATCACCTCGCTTTTCATCATCCGTTACATGGAGCGGATGGGCGACAGCCTGCTGAACATCGGCGAGGCCCTGCTCTTTGTCATTATCGGCGAGCGGATCAAGATTCAGCAGTTTCGCGCTCTGCAACGCAACCTGAATACGTCCGGGCTGCAGGGCGAGGTCACGGAGGTTGATTTCCAGGGCATCTGGGGGTCGCGATCGGGCTGCCGCATTGCCAGGGTAGAGGAGAAAAAGTCTCCCCAGGCCCGCGATTCCATCTTCAAGGAAGGCAATCTGCGCAAGATCCGGCAGGAAAAAATCAACCTCGAATGCTGGAACGAAATATATCCAGGCCTGGCACCCAAGGTCTTCAGTTACCAGGAGGACGAGGAAAACGCCTCGCTTCTGACCGAATTTTTGTCCGGATGCACTCTGGACGAGGCCATCTTCAACCCGGAACAGGAAATCCTGCAGAACTCCCTGTTCGTCTTTGAACAGACCGTGCAGGACATCTGGGAGCGGACCCTGCGCCGCCACAGCCTGCCGACCAACATGATGCGTCAGGTCGGGGATCGCATGTCATCCGTCCTACGCGTGCACCCCAAACTGATGCGGCCGGAAAAGGAAATCAACTCCCTGCGCGTGCCCTCGGCCAGCCAGCTGATCAAGGGCTGCATGGATATCGAAAACGACTATCCGGCCCCGTTTTCCGTGTTCATTCACGGTGATTTCAATATCAACAATATCATCTACAACCATCCGGACCAGCGCATTCATTACATTGACCTGCACAGGTCCCAGCACGCGGATTATATTCAGGACGTGTCTGTCTTTCTGGTCTCCAACTTTCGCTTGCCGGCCTTTGACAGACAATCGAGACTGCGCATCAACGAAACCATCCAGAGCTTCTACCGTTTTGTGCGGGGATTCGCCATGGCCCAGGGCGACACGACTTTCGACGTGCGCCTGACCCTGGGAGTGGCCCGCTCGTTCTACACCTCGACCCGCTTTGAGCTGAACCGCGAATTCGCTCACGCCATGTACAACCGCAGCCTTTACCTGATGGAGCGATTGACGGAGCAAAGTCCCCAGTCTCTGGTCGAGTTTTCCTTTCCTCTAGAAATACTCAATTATTAGGATGTATTTATGAAAATCGGAGTTGTTGGAACCCACGGCGGCTGGTCTTCGGAGCTGCTGGCCGACACGGTGGCCGCCAAGACCGGTTACCGGCTGCTGGTCGACATGGCCGAGGTCTGCCTGGATCTGGATCAGAATCGGGCCTGGTATCAGGGCGTGGATCTGGCCGGGCTGGACGGCCTGATCATCAAGAAAATCGGGGCGCGCTATTCTCCGGATCTGCTGGATCGTCTGGAATTGTTGCGCTTTCTGGCCGTGCGGGGTTTGCCCATTTTTTCCTCGCCCCTGTCCATCATGCGCGTGCTGGACCGCTTGAGCTGCACCGTGACCTTGCGTCTCGGGGGCATTCCCATGCCGCCGACAACCATCACCGAGTCCGTGGACGAGGCCCTGGCCGCCGTGGAGCGTTACGAAGCGGCCGTGTTCAAGCCGCTGTTCACCTCCAAGGCCCGGGGCATGACGGTTATCTCGCACGGTGCCGGGGCGCGCGAGGCCATCGAGCGTTTCCGAACTGAAAATCCCATCATGTACCTGCAACGCAAGATCGATCTGCCCGGTCAGGACCTGGGCATTGTCTTTCTCGGCGGTCAGTACCTGACAACGTATGCCCGCTGCGGGAACGGAGCCTGGAACACGACCACGGAGTCCGGCGGCAAGTACGCCCCGGCCACGCCGTCGGCCCAGTCCATAGAAATCGCCCGCCAGGCCCAGGCCCTTTTTGATCTGGATTTCACCTGCGTCGACGTGGTTGAAGCCGCTGCCGGCCCGGTGGTGTTCGAGGTTTCGGCCTTCGGCGGCTTCCGGGGCATCCAGGACGCCTGCGGCCTGGATGCTGCCGCCCTCTACACCGATTACGTCATGGAGAAGATCCGTGCCTGATATTTCCTGCCGCGAACTGATCGCGAACCTGACCGCCGGCGCGCAGACCCCGCACCACGTCTACCTGACCATGGGCGATTGCCGTTTTTGCATCATCACCAATTCCAAGACCCTGAGCACGGAGCTGACCACGTATTTTGCCCCGTTTCTGTGCTCACCGGGTGGCGCGGACATTTCGATCACCGCCCTGCAGGGAGCGGTGCCGGATCTGGACCTGTCCTTCACGGTCAAGGAGCCTGATCCGGGCAAGACCAAGATCAAGGAAGAATGGGCCGATATCCTTGGCGGACGAGTTATCCGCAAGCGTCTGACCGGCATGCATTTTGTCTTTGGTGACGGGGGCAATCTGGCCGTCGGCGACTGCGAGGCCAATCCGAACCAGGTCGTCAATTTCGTCAACAACCGCTTCATTGAACGCAAGCTGAACGACGGCTGCCTTTTGGCCCACGCCGCGGGCGTGGCCGTGTGCGAGACCGGCATGGCCATGGCCGGTTTTTCGGGCATGGGCAAATCAACCCTGGCCCTGCATCTGGTCAGCAAAGGGGTGACCTTTGTCAGCAACGACCGCCTGATGGTCGCTCCGGGCCAGCCTTGTCCGACCATGTTCGGCGTGGCCAAGCATCCGCGCATCAATCCCGGCACGGCCCTGCACAACCCGGATCTGGTCGGGATCATTGCCCCCGAGGACCGGGCCAGGTTCGAGGCCCTGCCGCCCGAGGAATTGTGGACCCTGGAGCACAAGTACGACGCCCTCATCGACCAGCTTTTCGGGCCGGACCGGTTTATCCTGCAGTGCCCCATGCGTTTTTTGGTCCTGCTGAACTGGCATCGGGGCGCGGGTGCGACCCGGTTCGAGGAAATCGATGTTCATCAGCGTCATGATCTGCTCGCGGCCTTCATGAAGGATACGGGCCTCTTTTTTTCTCCGCAGAGCAGCTATAACCCCACGGCCGATGACTATGCCCGGGCATTGGCGGGCTGCCGGGTCTTTGAGGTCAGCGGCGGCGTGGATTTTGATGCCGCGGCCGAACACTGCCTCGGCCTATTGGACCGGGCATGACCAAAACCTCCATCCGCATCACCCGCGAAATCACGGTCCCGGATCCGGTGCGCGTGGCCAGGGCCGAACGCAGTCCGGATCTGGGACCGCGCATCCTTTTTTTTTCCGGCGGCACGGCCCTGCGGGAAGCCAGCCAGGCCCTGGTCGCCTACACCCACAATTCCGTTCATCTGGTCACGCCCTTTGATTCCGGGGGCAGTTCGGCCATTTTGCGCCGCTATTTCGGCATGCCGGCCGTGGGTGACCTGCGCAACCGGCTGATGGCTCTGGCCGACCGTTCCTTGCACGGCTTTCCGGAAATTTTCGATCTCTTTGCCTATCGTCTGCCCAAAACCGCCAGCCCGGATCAACTGGCCAGCGAACTGCGCTCCCTGGTCACGGGCAGCCATTCTCTGGTCGAGCGGGTTTCGGACCCCATGCGCAAGATCATCCGTCACCACCTGCAGATTTTCGCCCAGGCCATCGGACCGGATTTTGACCTGGCCGGAGCGAGCATCGGCAACCTGATCCTCACGGCCGGATACCTGGAGAACAGACGGCACATCGACCCCATCGTCTACATCTATTCCAAGTTGGTGCAGGTGCGCGGCGAGGTACGCCTGCTGATCAATGCCAACCTGCAGCTGCGGGCCGTGCTGGCCGGCGGCGGGCACATCATTGGTCAGCATCTCCTGACCGGCAAGGAAACTCCGCCCCTGACCCAGGCGATCAAGGAACTGAGTCTGGTTGATCCGGCCAGGGGCAACCTCGCGGTGCGGCCGGTCATCCGCGACAAGATCCGACGGGCCATCAATGGCGCGGATTTGATCTGCTACCCCGTGGGCAGCTTTTACAGCTCCCTCATCGCCAACCTCCTGCCGGCCGGAGTCGGGCAGGCCATCAGCCAGACCCCGTGTCCCAAAGTCTTCATCCCGAACACCTTTCATGATCCCGAATCCGTCGGTCTGTCCCTGGCCGGACAGGTTCGGACCCTGCTCGGACACCTGCGGCAGGACGGGCCGGACACCATCGCCATCGGCGACGTGCTCAATTTCGTATTGCTCGACCCCCGCATCACCTATCCCGGACCCAACCCGGAACGCGACCTCGCCCCGCTGGGCGTGCAGATCGTCAAGACCCCCCTGGCTGATCCCGGCACCGGACAGATCGACCCGCATCTGCTCTGCCGGGCCCTTGTTTCCCTGGCATGAACCCAAAGGAGGACCATATGGGTAAAGACAAATACAAATCAAAAAGCCTGATGACCCGCGACGAACTGACCACCTATCTGGAAGCGCTGCTGGCCGGATTGCGGCATGGCACGCTCATCCTCGACAACGACGAGCGGCCGCTGGTGCTCAGACCGTCGGACACCATCGAGGCCGAGGTCGAGATCAAGCAAAAGGGCGACAAGGAAAAGGTCGAGCTGAAACTGAGCTGGGCTCCGGGGCCGATGCAGCCGATGACGCAGTTTGCGCCGACGCTGGGCGCGCCTTCCTTGAGTGCGGATGCTTTGGACGAAACAGCAAAAAAAATGATCCTCGGCAATGGATAACAGATGACCACGCGGCCGGGCCGGTGACGGATGAAATCGTCACCAGCCCTGAGCCGTTGCCTGTCGAAGAGATCATTCCACTCTTGGTTCAACCGGACGAGCAGGCCCTGACCGACGTTACGGACTTGCCCGACGGTGCGGATCTAGCCGAAGCTACCGACCTGACCGAAGCTGCGGACCTGGCCGGCGGCGCTGACCCGGTCGGGATCATAGAGGCGACTCCGCGCCAGCGATCCAGAGCATTTCCCACCTCCCCGGCCATCACCGCCCTGCTGGCGACAGTCCGCGAAGCCCTGCAACAGGGCCAGTCCGTTTCCTTGTCCGGCCTCGGCTCCTTTTCCGTCCAGTCCCGTCCGGCCCGCACAGGCCGCAACCCCCGCACCGGTGAATCGATCAGTATCCCGGCGAGCAAGCGGATTCATTTCAAGAACGCCGGTGTGTTGCGGCAAATTCTTGGCGACGGAGCGTAATTTCAGGTTCGCATCTGCCGTGTCGTGACCGGGGGCAGGTCGTGGATAATGGCGGAACGGCCAGCGGATTTTTAGCAGAAGAAATGGCGAACATACCGGTTTGCCCTTCGCGATGGATTCACGGCACGCGAAATATCCCCCATCATACACGGCAACCAAACCGTAGGGGCAGACCTATGTGTCTGCCCTCCTACCCCAGCATGTTGACCCTGGCCGGTCCCCGCCTGGCCGGGCGTTGATAGTGCACTGCCGGGCGGCCAAAGAGCATGGCGTAGCCCAGGGTGTGATCGTCCGGGATGCGCAGGGTTTCCCGGATTTCCGGACAGACGGCCAGGGCCATCATGAACATGCCGTCCCACAGGGTGCCCAGGCCGTGGGCGCTGGCCAGCAGTTCAAACGTTGTCAGGGCGATGTGCGTGTCCTGGACCGGACAGGCCACCCCGGGCGGCGTGCTGGTCAGCAGCATGTGCGGGGCCTCCCGGAAGATGGCGTCTTTTTTTTCCGTCCGCCAGGCATGCACGGCCCAGCCCAGATACTGGGCGATCAACCCCTCGGGCAGGCTACCGGCGTCAACCAGAGCGCCCAGAGCCGTGAGGGTATCCTGTCGCAGCTTGGCCATGAAGGCCTTGTCCCGGATCACGGTGAAGACCACGCCTTGGGCATTGACTCCGGTGGGGGCGTGGGCCGCAGTGGCGATGAGGCTGTCGATCAGGGCCGGATCCACGTTCTCGTCCCGGTAGCGCCGCACGGACCGACGCCAGATGATGAGATCGGACATTTGTCCCGGCGTGGGCAGGTTCTGTTGCGGCGCGTCGGTCTCAGGGGTCAGGCCCAGGACGGACACGGCTCCGGTCGGGCAGACCGCATAGCAGTGCTGACAGCGGTAGCAGCGGTTTTCGTCGACCATCACCGGGAAATCTTCCATGGCGATGATGCCGGCCGGGCAGTCGGCCGCGCACTCGCCGCACTGAATGCACGCTTTGGTGTCGATACGGAAGTTTATCATCAACCTCTCCTATTCGCTCACGGTTTCCAGGGTCGGGAAGTTGCTCACATGGGGCTGGATCGCGGTGCCCAGCCAGGCGATGACCTGTCCGAGATTCTTCATGTTGCCCAGCCCTTCGGTGTCGTTCTCGACCTCTCCCTTGTCCCGGCCGTAGCCCATGTTCCAGTAGACCGAGCCGGGAATGATCATCTGGTTCATGAGGAACATGTGGTTGATGGTGTCGTAGACGTGGGTCGCCCCGCCCCGGCGTACGGCGACCACGGCCGCGCCGATCTTGCCCTTGAAGGCCCGACCGTTGGCCAGAGCCACGAGGCCCGCGCGGTCCAGCAGGGCCTTCATCTCCGCCGAGACATCGGTGAAATACGTCGGTGAACCGAAAATCATGGCGTCGGCCCGCAGCAGTTTTTCCATGACCGGATTGAAGACGTCGTTGTCCATGGCGCACTGGCCGTTCTTGCGTTCGAAGCACTTGTAGCAGGCCTGACAGCCGCGGATCTTCTGCCCGCCGACCTGCGCCAGCTCAGTTTCCCAGCCGGCCTTGGCCAGGGGTTCCAGGACGCGCTTCAAGAGGATTTCCGTGTTGCCGCCCTTGCGGGGGCTGCCGTTGACTGCAATGGCGTACATATTTTTTCTCCTTGGGTTGATTGACGTTTACTCTCTGCGACGGATAGAGCAGATACATACGTTTTTGAAAAGTACT
The DNA here is from genome assembly GCA_964651415.1 of uncultured Desulfovibrionaceae bacterium. Lineage (GTDB taxonomy): Bacteria > Desulfobacterota > Desulfovibrionia > Desulfovibrionales > Desulfomicrobiaceae > Desulfomicrobium. Next base: position 14,398 of record CAZYZA010000048.1, on the reverse strand, counting down.
GTCTTTAATGTCAGGTACGAACATGGAGTATAGTAATGGGGACACACGATACGGCGCCCTGCAAAGTCAAGGAGATAGGCGGAAAGACCTATCGTTGTTATTTTGAGCTGACCCTGGCCGTCATTGGCGGCAAGTGGAAGCCCATCATCCTTTTCCACCTGTCCCAGGCCTCGGCCGTGCGGTTCGGGGAGTTGCGGCGCGGCATGCACGACGTGACCGAGCGCATGCTGACCCGGCAACTGCGCGAGTTGGAAGCCGACGGACTGATTCATCGCGAAGTCTACCGCGAAGTGCCGCCCCGCGTCGAGTACTCCCTGACGGACATGGGCAGAAGCCTGATCCCCATCCTGCTACAGATGCGGGCCTGGGGCGTGGAATATGAGGCATTTATGGGTGGGGACAAGGTCTTTCAGGGCGAGGGCTACGAGCGGCCGGACATGGCTGCGGGGGAGTGCGGGCAGGATTTTGTCCCGATTCGCCATGGCCGGGAGGTCTGACCGGCTTTGGCTCATGTTGTGCCCCTTGTCCGTATACGCGCCATTTTCGGATCGGAAGCCACGGTGCGACGCATCATGTCCCGGCGTGATGGCTCAGCGCGGAAAAATCAGAAACCAGACCTGATACACTTCCCACGCGATCAGGCCGACCGGGATCAGGGGGAGGACGCCGGCCAAACGCATCCATCCTTTGGCTGTCACCGTGGCGGCCAGGCTGAAAATAAAGGCAAATGCGCCATGGAACATGATGGCCTTGACCAGGATCGCCTGACCGCCGGCGTGTTCAGGGTCAAGCCCGACCCAGCACAACTGCAGGGCGTATATTCCGAGACACATGGCCACGATCAAAAGTCCGAGAGCGGCAAGGGTTCTCAAAATACCTCCGTTTCGGGGCTGCGGTTTACTTCTTGGCCAGACCCTGCAGGATGACATCACGGTCGACGATGCCAAGCAGCCTGTTCTGATCATCAGCGATGATCAGCCGTTTCAACTTCCGTTCGACCAGGATGGCGATGATCTCCGCCAGTGTTGCATCCGGACCGGCGGTCGGCAGTTCGGTCTGCATCGCGTCCCGGGCCGTTCCCTCCAGCGGCGTTTCGGCCTGGTCCCGGCCCGTCAGGACTCGGAGCATGCGGGCCGTCAGTCCTGGAGCGGATCGTTTGGCAATCATCTCCAGCAGATTCCAGTCGTGAACAATGCCCAGAATGGTTCGGGCCGGGTCGACAACAACGACCTGCCGTAACGGTGAGGCCACGATTTTGTTCAGAATGGCCGGCAGCGGATCGTCAGGACCGGCCGTCGGCACGGTGGTGAACAGAACGTCCCGCGCCGTGGCGTGGATGCCCGGAGGCAGAACGTCGAGATGGGCGGCGACGGCAGACGTCCGGCACATGGCCGCCAGCACGTCGGTCCGGCTGACAATGCCCAACAGGCTGCCGTCGTCGGCGATGACGGGCAGGCGTTTGATGTGGCATCTGGCCATGATAGCCAGTGCGTCATCGACCGTGGTCTTGATGTTGAGCGTCTGGACCGGGCGGGTCATGATGTCCTGAGCCTCCATCGCCTCGAATTCCAGCCCATGGCTTTGCGGGCCGCGCAATTCCGGCGGGACGTGACCATGCATGTCGAGTCGCAAGGGCATTTTGGCCCTGGCCAGCAGATCGCCGCCGGTGATGATGCCGACGACGGATCTGTTTTCCATGACCGGCACGGCCTTGATCTCACGACGCAGCAACAAGGCGACCACGTCGTGCAGCGGAGTGTGCGGATCAACTGTGGCCACGTTGTCCGTCATCACGTCGCGGATGCGCAGCGGCAGATGAAAAACAGCCTGCCCCTCGCAGACCACAAGGCTTCCCTCTTCCAGCATTTCATCCGCCACAGGCAGAAAGGCGGTGATGCGGGCCGGTGTGTCAACGATTTCCACCGTGACGGGCAGGTCTTCGGACAAGCGCAGGATCTTGGCCGTGTGCAACAGGTTGCTGGCCCCGAAACCCATGAATCCCCGATGAACCGATGCGCCGGACATGCCTCGCTGCCGCGCTTCGTGCACCAGCGCCTCATACAAAGGACGGCCCTGACGATAGGTGGCCTCACCAAGAAATATTTTCAGTATTTTGACGTCGATAAGCGTGCGCATGAAACCTCCGCTAGAGAAATCTGCCAAGGCTCGCGCCCAGAAAAAGAGCCGCAAAGCCGACAATATTCTGCCCGCCGATATTCAGGGCCAGCCGCAGCCACTGCCCGTCGTGCAGCAGTTGGGAGCCTTCAAAGATGTATGTTGAAAAAGTGGTGAACGCGCCCATGAATCCGACCAGGATGACGATGCGCGCCTGACCGGACAGCAGACCCCGCTCTTCGGCGGCAATCCAGATCAGGCCGAATAAAAAGCAGCCCGCAATGTTCGCGGCCCATGTACCCCAGGGAAAATCCCGCCCCATGACGGCATACACGGCCCCGGACAGCCAGTACCGGCACAACGTGCCGGCTGCGCCGGCCAGAGCGATCAACAGAATTTTTTGCATACCCGTCCTGCTTGCATTTGTTCGCAACGTGTTTCCCGCAGACAGTAAGCATACGCGGTCTGAGGTGCCAAGCAGAAAAAACTTCAGGGAAAGTACGACATTGCCCCCTTTTACTTTGGGGGTGGTGTCGGTATTGGAGGGCCTCACGCATACGTCAGACATGGAGGTTTGGATGGCATCACATGGCAAGAAAAGCTGGACAAAATTACTGGCCTTGTCATTCAGCACGGCTGTTCAGGCCGAAGGTCGATCCCTGTTCTCGCAGGGCTTGGTCACCCTGCTTGAAGTTCAGGCAAAACGGATTGCGGCACGAGTTGGCGGCCGGATTGACAATGAGGCTTCGGACGAAGTGACCCTTGAACTTGGGTCGCAAAACGTCAAGGCTCAATGCCAATGCCTTTGCTGGCACGAAGGCGTTCCTTGTCCGCACATGTGGGCGGCCATTCTGGCCGCAGACGGCAACACTCACGGCCAGAACAAGCAACGCACACAAAAAACAACTCCCCTGCCCCTGGATGTCCCACCTGCTCCTGCCGGGGATGATGACCCGGTGCTGCCACCCATGCCCTACACTCCCTATGATCAGTCCTGGTATCCGTTGCTTTTTCCGCAGGACGCCACCGTGGGATACTCGCAACCTGCGGTTGGTGCTTCATTCATCGCCTACACGTTGCGCGTCGACAAAGGGCAGGTTCGCGTCGGTGTGGCCAAACATCGGGTGCTTAAGTCCGGTAAATTGGGAAAAGCGGCCCGCGTTGACCCGGCGATAATCTATGATCCCGAAATCCACTGGCGCGATCGCGACATTTTAAGCTTGATACTTGGTGCGTCCTTGCAACAGGAGATGGGCTATCCGCGCAGTATTTACGGCTATCGTTCAAACATTTTCGAAGAGTTGCGCCCGGATGTGAGCACCTTGAGCCGCTTGTTGCCCGAACTGGTCGCCACGCGACGATGCAGTGTGGCCGTCAACGGGGAGGTCTTTGTTCCCAGGCTGTTGTCTGGAGGAACGTCGCGGCTGAAATGGATCACCGACAGCGATGCTCCGGGTCGGAAAACCTCAGGCCTCGTTTATCAGGCCCGTCTGGAAATTCAGGATCAGGATATTGATTTTGATCAGGTTGGTACGTTTTTCAGCACCAGGCCGGTCATGTTTCTTCATGGGGATTTTTTATACTCCCTGCCGGGTGTCAACTTCGAATGGGTTACGACCATGCGCCGCCGCAAGGGCCGGCTGACGGTGCCCAAGACCCAGATGCCGGAGTTGATTCAGGCTCTGCTCGAAGACCCGACTCCTCCGAACATTGCCGTGCCGCCATCCATGCTGCCGACGTTGCGTCGGGATGTCGTGATTACACCCTGTCTGGAATTGACCCTGCGACAACATGCCGTCCAAACTCAGGTCTGGTTTGACTACGAGGGGAAGGAAGTGCTGTGGGAAGACCCCCGGTCAAATCTGCTGGACACGGAGTCCTGGGCCGTAACCGCGCGCGATCATGACCGTGAACAGGCCTTGCTGAAGCCGGTTTATGAGCTGGGTCTGGACACCTTTGACGAGGAAACCGTGCCGTTGGACAAGATCTGGGCCGGGCTGGACGTCCTGGCCACCCAGGGTTGGGTCTTGCGCGGCCGGGACAAGCGGCGCATCCAGGCCGGACGTGTCAGCGGCTTGCGTGTCAGCAGTGGCGTGGACTGGTTCGAGCTGGATGGGGGGGTGGATTTTGACGGGGTTGTTGTCCCTCTGCCGGAGGTCGTTCGTTCGTACCTGCGTGGAGAAAGTATCATCGAGCTGGGCAATGGCCAGACCGGCATCCTGCCCCGGCAGTGGTTGGAGCAGCACGCCCGGATGCTTGAACTGGGCGACGCCGGCCGTAAAAAGGATCAGACCCTGCGTTTTCATACGGCTCATGCCCGGCTGCTCGACGAACTCTTGCAGGAATGTCCTGATCAGCCGCGTGATTTTTTGGAGCTGCGCGACCGCCTCAAGTCCTTTGCCGGCGTGACGCCTCCTCCCCCTCCCCTGGGCTTTGTCGGGAGGCTGCGTCCGTATCAGCATGATGCCTTGGGTTGGTTCGAGTTTCTGGCTTCCTTTGGCTTCGGCGGTATTCTGGCCGACGACATGGGTCTGGGCAAAACAATTCAGGCTTTGGCCTGGATAACGCTGCTCAAGGAAAAGGGCGGCGGCCCGCATCTGGTGATCGGACCCACGTCGCTTCTCTTCAATTGGCGCGATGAGGCGGCCCGCTTTGCCCCTGATCTGCGTGTACTGACCCATGCCGGACAGGGCCGCAGCGGTCAGAAGAAACTCTTTCAAGACCATGATCTGGTATTGACCACGTATGGCCTGTTGCGACGCGACGTGGAATTGCTTCGCAAGACCCAGTGGTGCTGTCTGGTGCTCGACGAAAGTCAGGCTATCAAAAATCCTGATTCACAGACCGCCAAGGCAGCCCGACTGCTGCCTGCCGAGCATCGTCTCTGCTTGAGCGGCACTCCGTTGGAAAACAGGCTGGACGAGCTGTGGTCCCAGATGCAGTTTTTGAACCCCGGCCTGCTCGGCTCTCGGCAGGGTTTTGATGCGCGTTTCGTCAAACCTATGGCCCAGGGTGATGCAAAGGCCTGCGAGTTGCTGCAGCACTCCATCAAGCCTTTTGTCTTGCGCCGGACCAAGGAGGCTGTAGCCAAGGATTTGCCGGACAAGCAGGAAACAATCATCCGGTGTGAAATGCCCACTGCCCAGGCTGGAATCTACGAGCGTTTACACGCCCATTACCGTGCGGAAATTCTGGCGGCAGTGGAGAGCAGAGGGATCGCGCAGTCCCAGATCAAAGTGCTCGAAGGACTGTTGCGTCTGCGGCAGGCCGCGTGCCACCCGGTCCTGGTTGGAGACAAGGACGCCGGCTCGGGCAAGCTGGATGAACTCCTGCGGATGGTCGGCGACGTGGTCCGTGAGGGGCATAAAGCTCTTGTATTCTCCCAATTCACCAAATTTTTGGAACTGATCCGCAAAAGCTTCAAAGAAGCCGGGATTGAGCACGAATATCTGGACGGTCGCACCCCGCTGAAGTCCAGGGAAAAGCGGGTGGCCGCGTTTCAGAGTCCCGCCGGGCCGCCGGTCTTTTGCATCAGCCTCAAGGCGGGCGGGGTCGGTCTGAACCTGACGGCCGCTGACTATGTTTTTATCATGGATCCGTGGTGGAATCCGGCGGTGGAAGCCCAGGCCGTCAACCGCGCCCATCGCATCGGCCAGGACAAGAACGTTTTCGCCTATCGTCTGATCAGCCAGGGAACCATCGATGAAAAGGTTCTGGCTTTGCAGCAGGAGAAAAAAGATTTGGCCGACACCTTGATGGACGGGGCAACCTCGTCCATCGGCGCCCTGACCCGCGAAGATCTGGAGCGGTTGCTGGAATGACATTGCGACGGCGTCACACGCTGCGAGGCGAGGGGTCTGCCGGGTGGGTATTTTAATGGAAATGCGGGGCGTTGATTTTTTTGAAAAAGAAAAGGGCTTAGATTTTTACATCTAAGCCCTTGTTTTATCTGGTAGCGGGGGCAGGATTTGAACCTACGGCCTTCGGGTTATGAGCCCGACGAGCTACCATGCTGCTCCACCCCGCGTCACGTGAGAAGAGGTATCTATGCAGGTTTACAAGGGCTGTCAAATACTATATTCGTCTTTTTCTTATGAAAAACGAAATTAATAAAATTTCTTTAATTATTCCGGTATATAACGAAGAGGATAATCTCAGGGATCTGTATCAGGAGCTCTGTGCGCGACTTCCGGGTCTTGGCTACGAGTGGGAGGTGGTGCTGGTGGACGATGGCAGCACGGACCAGGGCCTGGCTATTGTGCGTGAACTTGCCGGTCTGGACCAGCGGGTGCGCTATCTTTCCTTTGAACGTAATTGCGGCCAGTCGGCAGCCTTTGCCGCCGGGTTCCGTTTTGCTTCCGGGGACGTTGTCGTGACCATGGATGCGGATCTGCAAAATGATCCTCTTGATTTGCCCGAGATGCTTGATGTCTATTCACGGGGTTACGATGTGGTTATCGGATGGCGGGCCAACCGCCAGGATTCGGCCGTCAAGCGTCATGCCTCCAAGGTGGCCAATTGGGTTCGCAATAGGATCAGCCGGGAAACGGTGCGCGACACCGGTTGTTCCCTCAAGGTCATGCGGGCCGAGATGGTCAAGAAGATCCCCATGTTCACGGGAATGCATCGCTTTTTGCCCACGCTGATGAAGCTTGAGGGCGCTCGGGTGGCCGAGGTGCGGGTCAATCACCGGCCGCGGACCAGGGGCGCATCCAAATACGGCATTTGGGATCGGGTTTGGGCAGCGGCTTACGACCTGCTGGCGGTGCGCTGGATGCAGAAGCGCTACATCAGATACAATATCGCGGAAAAAAATATTGACTGAAGTTTGTCGCCTGCCGTGACCTGTTTTGCTTCAGGCGTGAATCCTTTACCGGGACGGGGCGTCTCTTTGGGCGGGATATGGATCTTTCAACGCAGTGGTGGCTGTTGGCCATTGGTTTTACCGGCCAGGCATTTTTTTTCATGCGGTTTTTTTGGCAGTGGATCGTCTCCGAAAAGGAGAAAAAAAGCGTTATTCCCATTTGTTTTTGGTACTTCAGTCTGCTGGGGAGTTTTTTTCTGCTGACCTATGCCATCTTGCGGCGCGATATCGTCTTTATTGTCGGGCAATCCACGGGTTCGGTCATTTATCTCCGTAATCTTTACCTTATCCACCGGGAAAAAAGCCGGCTGAACAGCGCGGGATAGATCGGGATCAATATTGCCGCCACGGCCGTGCCCACAGCCCATCCAGCGATAACGTCCGTGGGAAAATGTTTGCCCAGGTAGATTCTGGAGTATCCAATGACCAGAGGAATGAGCCAGACGGCTTTTCGCCTTGACGCGGCAAAAAGCACCATGCCCGCAACCGCTGCGTTGGCGGCGTGAGCCGACGGAAAAGACGATCCGGTAAGCTTTGTGGGGGTAAAGTCGGCCGGCAACTGGAACCATTGACCTTCGCTCTGATGCCAGGTGTGCGGAATGGAGTGGTGCGGGCGAACTCGACCCGCTGTGTCTTTGAGCAGGTTGCAGGCAGCGTCCGAAATGCCCATGCACAGTCCAAGACCCAGGGCAACGCTCAGGGTCAGGCGGCGTTTCGCCAGGCCGATGCCGATCAGAACTATGCTCAGGATCCAAAGAGTGGTGGCGTCCGAAGCAAGAGGCATGAGCACATCAAAAACCGGATTTCTCCAATCCTGATTTATCCAGGAAAAGAGGGTCAATTCCCATTCGGGAGTGAAAAAAAACATGCAATCCTCCTTGGCAGTAGACACTTTGGGCGATGCCTGAGCAAATGTCCAGCCGAGACGATGAGAATTCTTGACGCATCAGACGATTGCGGCTATTTTCCCAGTTTACTTTTTTTGAAGGAGAAGAGAAATGAGCAAAAGAACATATCAGCCGAGCAACACCAAGCGTAAAAGAAGTCACGGATTTCTGGTCCGCTCCCGTACCAAAAACGGCCAGGCAGTCCTGCGTCGCAGAAGAGCCAAGGGAAGAAAAAGATTAGCCGTCTAACCTATCCGCCCTCGTATCGATTGACGAGACGGCCCCAGTTTTGTTGCTGTTATGATCGGGGCCGTCGTTTTTTTTCAAAGAGTTTTACTCTCTTTGTGCACGAGCGCGAGGACGCCGGGAGTTCCTGGCGTCTTGGTCTGGCCGTAAGCAGAAAAATCGGTAAAGCCGTGCAACGCAATCGGATCAAACGCCTGCTTCGGGAATTTTTCCGACTCCACCAGCATGAGTTTACGCTGCCGGTGGATATCGTTGTCGTGCCCAAACGTGGAATTTGCGCGGATTCCCTGGATTTCGCGCTCGTCGCCGCGGAGCTTGGTCCGGCCATGGCCAAGGTCATGGCCCGGCTCAGAGCTGTTTAGGTTGAGCGGAGTTTACATGCGCCGTGTAGTCGTCTTTATGCTTTCACTGTATCAATACCTGATATCACCGCTCTATTCTCCCTGTTGTCGTTTCATTCCTTCATGTTCCGAATATGCCCGCCAGGCCGTACTGACTCATGGAATTTTTCGGGGGATTGGCCTGACCCTGCGGCGGCTTTTGCGATGTCATCCCCTGTGTGCCGGCGGATTTGATCCGGTTCCCTCCCCTAACATGTCAAAGAGAGATTGAAATCAATGGATAGCAACAAGCGCGTCATTCTGGCCGTGTCCTTGTCCCTCTTGGTTCTGCTGACCTGGAATTATTTTTTTCCGCCTTTTGTGCCTATGGATACGGCCGAGCAGAATCCGACAGCCCCCAATCAGACCACGCAACTCGTTGAGCAATCGCCCCAAGCCCCGATGGCGGCGACTCCGACAGTGCAATTTTCAACATCTTCTGGAGAGAGGCTGACCATCAACACGCCGCAGTACAAAGCCGTCATCAATACGGCCGGCGGGGTGTTGGAAAGCTTTGTGCTCAAAGATTACAGGGAAACCATTGATCCGGATTCCAAAAACATCGACCTGGTCACCCCGCAATCAGTGACCAAGGCCCCTTTGGGTCTGATCTGGAACGCACAGCCTGCCTGGGCCCAAGGCGAATGGTCCGTGCAGGGTGAAGACCTTGAGCTGAGCGACGGCCAGTCCGGGAACATCCAGCTGCGGTCAACCTTTGCCGGTGTGACCATGGAGCGCATCCTGACCTTTACCGGCGGAACGTATGAGATCAAGGAAGAAGTCCGGGTAACCAATACGTCTCCTGCCCAGATTCAGGGCAGTCTGGCTTTTTCCGTGTCGAGCGTGCCCCTGACGGCTGAAAGCGATCAGTACAATCACACCAAAATCGCATACATGGCCGCCGGTTCCCTCAAGCAGGAAGACAGCGTCAAAGACCTGCAGCTTGGCATTGAATCCGGTGCTGTGGCCCAGTGGGGCGGCATAGAGAGCAACTACTTCCTGTTGGCCCTGGTACCGACTTCCGTCGACATGGTCGTGCGCGCCAAACTGGAAGACAATGTCTACCGCCTGACCATAGCCGATCATCTTTTGCTTGATCCGGGCGTGACGCAACAGCGCACGGTTTCGTATTACTTCGGACCCAAGACCGAAAAGTCGCTGGCCAACATGCCGAAGAATCTGGTTGCCAGCATCAACTACGGTTTTTTCGACATCATGGCCAAGCCGCTGAATCAGTTCCTGCGGTTTCTGTACGGCTATGTCGGAAACTACGGTGTCGCCATCATCATTTTGACGATCATCATCAAGGCCCTTTTCTGGCCGTTGTCGCAAAAGAGCTTCAAGTCCATGGAACAGATGAAAAAACTGCAGCCCATGATGACGAAGCTCAGAGAAAAGTATGCTGATGACCGTGAAAAGATGAACGCTGAAATCATGCAGCTCTACAAGACGTACAAGGTCAATCCGGCCGGTGGGTGTCTGCCCATGCTGCTGCAGATTCCGGTCTTTTTCGCCTTGTACCAGGCGCTGCTCGGCGCCATTGAGCTCCGCCATGCCGCCTTCATTTCCCATTTGCCGTTTACCGATCTTGTCTGGCTGGCCGACCTTTCGGCCAAGGATCCTTACTACATCACGCCTTTGATCATGGGTGCGACCATGTTCCTGCAGCAGCGTCTTGCCCCGCCCATGGGAGATCCCATGCAGGCCAAGATCATGATGTTCATGCCTGTTATTTTTACCTTTCTTTTTCTCAACTTCCCCTCCGGCTTGGTCATTTACTGGCTGGTCAACAACGTGCTGTCCATTGCCCAGCAGTGGCTGCTGATCAGACAGTCGTCCAAATAGGACGCCACCGGCTCTGCACGCCATGAGCCGGAGTTGAGCGCTTGGGGAATTTACCCTTGAGGAAAAGCAAAGGAGAAATGGATGGATACATTCAAGGAGTTCCGGGCCAAGACCGTTGATCAGGCCATTGACGATGCCTGCCGATTTTATGCGGTGGATCGAGAGGCCCTGGAAATCGATATCCTCAGCGGAGGGTCGGCGGGTATTTTTGGATTGGGGGCAAAGAAGGCAGCTATCCGGGCCAAAAGACGGAGAATGTCGCAGGAACAGCCGGAAATTAAGGCTCCCGCCGCTACCGAGGAGGCGTTGATCGAAACTCCGGTGGCCCAGCCAGCCGTTGCGGCGGGTCGCGCGACGATCAGCCCTCTGGACGAAACCACCGAGCCTGTGGTCGATGCGGTTGATGACGAAGACTTTGACGACGAGGACGAGCTCTCTGCGCCGGTCAGCCTGACCGCCGAAGAAAAGGTTCGACTTGAGGCGCATATCCGCGAAATGATGATGGCCCTGCTAAAACCTATCAACCCGGCGGCAGTGCTGACCATCGATGTTTCTGCCGCGCCGGTTCACGTTCATATTGACGATGATGAGAATTCCGGCCTGATTATCGGCCGCGACGGTCAAACCATCACGGCTCTGCAGTACCTGGCCAATCGCATCATCTCCAAGTCATGGCCGCAGAGTCCCCGCATTCAGCTCGATGCCGGCGATTATCGTCAGAAACAGGAAGAGCAGCTTATGAGCGTGGCCCTTTTTCTTTCGGAAAAAGCAAAAAAATCCGGCAGGGTGCAGAGCACCAAGCCGCTGAGCTCCTTTCATCGTCGCGTGGTGCACATGGCCCTGCAAAACGACCAGGCCGTACAGACCCGCAGCAAGGGCGAGGGACATATGAAGCGGGTCTTGATTTTGCCCGTCAAGCGGAGCAAGTCTGCGGGCAGGCCTCCCCGCCGTCACGAATCCTCCCCGAGGTGTCAATCCTGAACCCAAGGCGGGCCTTCCCGCCTTTTTTTATGCCATGAACGATACCATTGTCGCCATCGCCACCCCGCCAGGACCTGGCGCCGTCGGCATTGTCCGCGTCAGCGGGCCGGCTGCCAGGCAGATTGGCCTTGCCTTGTTTCAGCCCTCCCAGTCCGGATTTGTCGATTTTTCTCCCTATCGACTGCATCATGGTTTGATTCTTGACCTGCAACGACGGTTTGTGGATGAGGCGCTGGCGGTCTGGATGCCGGGGCCCAGGTCTTTCACCGGCGAGGATGTTCTCGAATTTCAGTGTCATGGCTCAATGGCGATTTTGCGTCGCGTTGTGGAGTTGTGCCTTGCCTATGGAGCACGCCTGGCCCGACCCGGTGAGTTCTCCAAAAGGGCCTTTTTGAACGGCCGTATCGATCTGACTCGGGCCGAGGCCATCATGGAATTGGTTTCGGCCGCATCGCCCATGGCCGCAGGTTTGGCCGGCACGAAATTGCAGGGCAAATTGGCCGGGCAGATCAGCCTCTTGCGCAGCAGTCTGGAGGCTTTGCGGGTACAACTCTGCGTGGCTGTGGACTTTCCCGAGGACGAGGTCGAATGCCTTCCCCCGGACAGCCTGGCCACGGAATTGCGGAGGGTGCGCGAGGCCATGGTCCTGCTTGCATCCAACCATGACCGCGCCCGGTGTTGGCGGGATGGGGCCCTGGTTGTTTTGGCCGGACAGGTCAATGCCGGCAAATCAAGTCTGATGAACGCCATCCTCGGCACGGAACGGGCCATTGTCACCGATATTCCGGGCACGACCCGAGACTATCTGGAGGAAGCGGTGCAGATTGACGGCCTGCCCGTGCGTTTGGTGGACACGGCCGGACTTCGTCATTCTCTCGACAACGTCGAGGTTTTGGGCATCGAACGCAGCCGCGAGCTGCTGCATCAAGCCGATCTGGTTCTGCTGGTCATTGACGCTGACCTGGGGCCTGGCGCTGAGGATCTCGATTTGAGCGCTGATGACGCCCGGTTGGTTGTCGTCGCCAACAAAATGGATCTGGTGCAGGGTTTACCGGCCTGGTTTGCCCATGCGCCATGGTGCGACCGGGAAATCTGTCCCGTGTCGGCCAAGCACGATCAGGGCGTGGAAGATTTGCTGAAAGTTGTTCGTCGGCGTGTGGTCGGCCGGCAGGAACCAGATCCGTCGATCCTGGTGCCGAATTTGCGGCAAGCCGCCGCGTTGCAGCGTGCGGCCGACGAACTGACGCATATGGAGGATGAACTGATGACAGGCCTTCCGTACGACGTCCTGTCGGTTCGATTGGATACGGCCTGCCATGTCCTGGGCGAGATCACCGGCGAGATCACCTCCGAGGAGGTGCTGAACGCGATCTTCGACGGTTTTTGCATCGGCAAGTGAAGCACGTCACGACATGTCCGGAGTTCTGCGATAGTTGGCCAGAAAGTCGGCGGCGACTTCCTTGTGGCTCATGGTCTCCCGGAAGAATGTGTCGTGGATGTTGTTGATCTCGGTCATGGATGCGGAGTAGCCGGCACAGCCTTGATCTTTACGTGCAGGGCGGCCAGTATATTTCGCATAGTCTCATAGCGGGGCTTGGAGCCTGGGCGCTGGGCCTTGTACAGGCTTTCGCGGCCAAGGCCCGAGTCTTGCGCCATCTTGGTCATGCCCCGAGCACTGGCCACATCCGAAACCGCACGCAAGAACATGTCCGGGTTCGGGTCTTCCATGGCTGCGGTGAGATATTCCGCGATTACTTCCTCGTTGTCGAGGTAGTCCACCACGTCAAAGCGTTCAAATTTTGACATGTCCTTGCTATTCCATCATTATTTTTCTTGCGCGAATGATGTCTTTGATTTGCGATGATTTGTCTCCCCCAGCGAGCAGAATGACTAGCGTCTCGCTGCTCCAGGTGAAATAAAGGCGGTACCCCGGACCGTGATTGTCGATGTAGGATTTGTCCTGCAATCAGCTTCGTTTGTAAGTTTGAACAAAAGGCAGATAGTGGTCGGCCACAAAGTCCTGAAGGTTGGTACCGCCTTTGCCTTGTTCTGTATGGCTATCGGATCAAACCCGATGACTGCTTGGCTTTTAAGACTTTTTGCCAGTGTCCGAGCTTCCTCCAGACTGATAACTTCCAGCGTGCCGACTTTGATTTGCCGAATGGAGCCGTTCTTGTCCCGGTACCGCAAGTAATAGGTAGCCGTGCCGGTTTTGCGTACTTCAAGCAGAAAGCCGGGCAGTGCGGAATCAAAATAGTCGATTTTGGCCTTGTCTTTGGGTTTTGGCGGATTGGCAACGAACTGTGGCCTGAGATGAATCTTTGGCATAAATCCCTCCTTTTAATCTTATAACAAAAAGAGGGGGGTTGTTTTCGAATGGGGTTCTTTGGGGTGAGGGTGGCTTCTGGCGGACTTGATTCGTCTGGCTATGCTTGGGCTGGAAAGTCGCCTTAGCGGCTAAGTACGGGGCATGTTCATTAGAGGGGAGGGCTTTGGGGAAACCCTCCTCCCTGAGCTAACGGGATTTAGAATTATCTATTCGTCAAATACGTCGTCTACGGTCTTGGCATCCAGAATGCGTTCCGCCCAGCGGTCGAGTTGTTCCGGGGATGCGTTGCGCAGGCGTTCCTGCATGCGAATGTCGAGGGTATTTAGGCCGAAGCGTTTGGAAAGAAGGCGGCTTAGAATGGCGTTGCGGCCTGTGGTTTCGCCTTCCATACGGCCCTTAGCTTCACCTTCCAAGAGGCCCCGTGCTTCACCCCGTTTTTCTAGTCTTTCCGCTACAGTCATAAGCATTTCCTCCTTGCCTGCCGAGAGGCTTTGCGTAACCAAATCTTGCAACACGTCGGGCTCAATGTCCACCACCTGCAAGAGGTAGCGGAAGATTACGCTCATCCATTGCAGTGCGGGTGCTTCGTTGTCGAGTATGCTAAAAAGGTGAATAATCTGAACAAGCTTGTCCAAATCCTCCGGGGTATTTTTGACCTGCAGGCAATGTATCAAAAGTCGTAATCGGATCTCACCCTTGATAGCTTCATCAGTGCTGGGCGAGAAGTCGTAAAAGGCAAGATCAAAATCAG
>CAZYZA010000047.1:0-26170 GCA_964651415.1 uncultured Desulfovibrionaceae bacterium | reverse complement strand
ACTAGGCTTTGTTCGGTCATGTCTCGACACTACGGATAATTAGGCCCCTTTGTGGGCCTTTTTTTTGTGCGGGCAGTTGGCGGACATAGTGACGGAACCGGTAGGGGGAGCGGATCCGGCGAGGGTGCCTGATCTCCATCACGATCATTCCAGGAGCATGATGATCTTAGCGCTTACAATCATCCCGACCAGCGCCACGGGGTAGACTGTGGCGTAGGCTGTGGATGCGTAGGAGGTTGTGCTCAGGCTGGTTGCGGCGGCAAGTCCGGGAGTTGAGGTCATACCGCCGGTGAGGATGCCGAGCGTGCGCAGAAAAGGGATGCGCAGGACCATAAGGCAGAACATCGCTCCGGTCAGCATGGGCGTCAGGGTGATCAGTGCGCCGGACAGGAATAGGGGCAGACCGTATTCCTGCCAGGTGGGCAGCAGTGTGCCGCCTGCAGTCGTGCCGACTACGGCCAGGAAAAGGGCCAGGCCCAGGTCGCGGAGCAAGACATTGGCTGTGCTGGGCAACTCGGTGATGATCGGGCCAATCTGCCGCAGTGCCCCAAAAAGCAGCCCGGCCAGCAGGACGCCGCCGGTGGACCCGAGGCTGAAAAGCCCCAGTCCGGGGACGTACAAAGGAACAGAGCCCAGAAGCACGCCGCAGAACAGTCCCAGGAGCAGGGTTGCCGCGTTGGCGGTAAACAGGGCTTCTGCGTCGTTACCCAACAGTTTCGTCACATTTTCCAGAGCTTCGGGGTGACCGACAACATGCAGGACATCTCCCTGTCGCAAACGGACATGGGCTCCGGCCGGACAGTCAAAGCCGTTGCGGGTGATGCGCGAGACCTGGACGCCGTAGACATGGCTGAGGTTCAGGGATCGCAAGGTCTTGCCGGACACCAAGGGGCGGGAAAGAAGGATTTTCTTTTTGATCAGCGTTGAATTGAAAGCCAGATCGGCCTCGGTTTCCGGGCCGATGAGGATGGCGGCCCTGCGCAAAGCGTCCGTGGTGCCGACCACGCGGACTGTATCCCCAAGCGCCAGCACGGTTTCCGCCACAGCCAGTTCCGGTGCGCTCGCACCAGGGCGAAGAACTCGGGTGATGGTCACCTCGGCCATGCGTTGAGGCATGACTTCGGCCAGGGGGCCGGAACAAAAATTAGGATTGGTGACCCGGAGGTGGGTAAACTCCATCGACGGGTAGAGGTTGGCGAGTTCTTGCTCCAGGCGTTGTTCTTCATCCGCAACGGCAATGCCTGTCAGTCGCGGCAGGAGCTTGACGAAAAGGACAACGCCGATGACGCCAAACGTATAGGCTAGGCCATAGGCCGCCGGAGCAGAACCGTCGTGGGCCAGTTCCACCGCCACGGCCAAACCCGGAGTGGACGTCAGGGCTCCGGCGAAAAGGCCGGCCGTGACAGCAGAAGAAAATCCGAACCAGCTCTGACAGGCCAGGGCCGTGAGCAGACCTGCAAGGATCATGGTCAGGGCGGCAAAGCTGACGCTCAGGCCGCCACGCTTCATGGATTGTACAAATCCGGGGCCGGCCTGCTGGCCCACTGCATAGATGAAGAGGGTCAGGCCGAGGGCCTGGATTATGCCCGGCAGGCTGAAGCCCGCCAAGCCAAAAGCCAGACCGCTGAAGACAATGCCCGATGATCCCAGCGACAAGGTCCACAACCGGATCTTGCCCAGCAGGTGGCCGGATAAGATAACGGCCAGCAGAAGAAAGACAGGATTTTGTATCAATTCCACGGAGTTTCTCCGGTCATTGTTTGATCAGCTATGGCCAGTGGGACTACGCCTTTTCCGCTGCATTGCAAGGATGAAGATCGTCTGAGGCCGGCATCCAGCCGTTGCGGGTCGACAGATGCCCAAGGTCAGCCCTCGCGTTGTCCCGAGCAGGTCTCGTGGAGGCTCGGGGAGCTGGGCGCGACCATGTCTGCCCCGCAGGGGTCGCCAGTCAGTGTTGGGGACGCCGGTTTGTCGCGTCCGCCCGGATGGGGCGGTGAATGGAATTTTGTCGGCCACGCTTCCAGTTCGCGAATATGGCAGGCAATGCCCGCCAGAGCAATGGGGGGCGTCTCGTCCCGGAACGAGACGGTTTGGAATCAGGGGGATTTGGGTTTGTAGACGGCCAGCATATCTGGTTCGCCGACAACAAAAATTCGTCCATCAGGACAAAGTGTCAGCCCTTCTGGTTGAAAGTTGCGTGGTGCGTTTCTAATGGTGAACCTGCGGCGTTCGCGTCCATCCTTATCCAGAAGCACAATGGCTGAAGACGCTTCACTGAGCACCCACAGACTGCCGTCAGGTTCCCGCACTACCGAGGCCACGTCGCGTAGATTGATTTTCGGAAACTGAACGCTACGCACGGATTGGGGGCGATACTCTTCGTCCAGGGCGATGACGAGGCAGATGAACGGTTTACCCTCGCGCATGGTTGACAATGTCCTGCTGGCCGGATCGTAGCTCAGACTTTCAAATCCTTTGTTCTTTCCCGGGCTTGGTCCCAGGACAAGCCGTTGGGTCAGGGCGTGGTCGATAGATGTGGCCGCCGGCGGCAGGTCGAAGGTGCTGATTTTTCCCCGACGCTCTTCGACCACGGCGAAGTGGGTACCGGACAGATGGGTGATGCCTTCGGTATCCTCGAACCCCACGAGTTCCACACGGCGCAGCAGTTTGCCGTCAGGGCTTATTTCCAACAGCAGCTCAGGCTGATTGGTGACGGCGAACAGTGTGCCGGTTTCGTGATTCCACGTTAATCCCGAAAGATTTTTGGGTATCCCATCAATGGATTGCGGCTGCTGGATGGTCTGCAGTTCTTCATCATGGCGGACAAGACAGGCCAGGCAGAGGCAGATCAGAAGAAAGGCCAGGGCGGACCGCCACATGCAAAGAGAAACAGGCTTGGTTTGGAACGGACGAAGATGCATCATAGCGAAAGCTCGGATCGGATTATGGCCGCACCTGGGACCAGACTAGGCCGGCCAGCATCAGGGCGCATCCAAACATTGCCTGGACGGTCAGGATTTCTCCCAGCAACAACCATCCGGCAAGGGCCGCGAAAACGGCTTCCAGGCTGAGAATGATGGCGGCCGGGGCCGGGCGGGCATGGCGTTGGGCCACGACCTGCAGGGTATAGGCCACGCCGACGCTCATGAGTCCGCCGTAGAGAATGGGAATGATGCCGTCCCGCAATCCGGAAAGGGTGATTTCCTCAAATACGGCGGCTGCGCCCAGACTGACCGCGCTGCAGGTGGCGAACTGTATCGCGGCCAGCTTGACCGCGTCCACGGCGGCCAGGCCGTGGGTCAGTTTGCCGACCAGAATTACGTGCAATCCCCAGAAAACGGCTGAAAAAAGTACCAGCGCGTCGCCTTTGCTGATGGCAAAGGTCTCGGTCACACTCAGCAGATACATGCCGGCGATGGCCAGACCGGCTCCGCCCCAGGTGCCCAGACCGTAGCGATGTCCGAGAAATATGCCGATCAGGGGAACAAAAACCACATACAGGCCGGTGATGAAGCCGGCCTTGCCGGCCGTGGTGTAGCAGAGGCCGAATTGCTGCAGCCAGGCACCCATGAACAGGGCCGCCCCCATGAGCAGACCTCCCCGCACCAGGACAGACAGATCCGGGCTGGCCAGGGTTCGGCGTTTTTCCATGTGGCGGATGAGCGGCAGCAGGGCTGCAGCACCCAGGGCAAAACGAATGCCGTTGAAGGTCAGCGGACCCATGTGGTCCATGCCCATGCGTTGGGCGACAAACGCCGCTCCCCAGATCAGGGCCGTCAGCAGTAACAGGAAATTGGCGAGAGTGGTTCGGTTGGTCATGAATGCTGTCGGGGTAGGGGGTAGAAGGGAAGTGCGATCGTTTGCAACCGGTGTGGCGAAAACATGTTGATGCCGTTCAACGGCTCATGGATTGTACGTCCGGCCATACTGCTCACAACCGATCGGGGCAAAGGAGCCTGGCAATCAGACCAGGGCAAGGGTCGGGATGTACTGGCCGGCTTGCGGCCCGTCAAGATCGGTTCAGGAGTTGTTCACGTCCTTGGGAGAAATGATAGCGGCGACGAGCTGTTTCAGTTCGGAGATGCTGATCGGTTTGGCCAGATAGCCGTTCATGCCGCACGCCAGAAGCCGTTCGCGATCC
The DNA here is from genome assembly GCA_964651415.1 of uncultured Desulfovibrionaceae bacterium. Lineage (GTDB taxonomy): Bacteria > Desulfobacterota > Desulfovibrionia > Desulfovibrionales > Desulfomicrobiaceae > Desulfomicrobium. Next base: position 22,029 of record CAZYZA010000047.1, on the reverse strand, counting down.
CCCTGCAGGGCATGGGCCGTCAGCGCGATGATGGGAACCTGGGCGTAAGGCTTTTGGGAGGTCCGGATGCGGCGAGTGGCTTCAATGCCTGACATTTCCGGCATCTGGATGTCCATCAGAATGCAGCCGAATTCATCCTCTTCCAGCGCCTGGAGGACTTCGCGTCCATTTTGCACCGGTCGGACTTCGTAGCCGATCTGACGGAGCACGGTTTCAGCCAAAACCTGGTTGACCAGATTGTCCTCGGCCAACAGAATCTTGGAACTGGCGGTTACCGTCTGGGCGCGTGGGGGGATCGGCATGCTGCGCGCGCAGGGGATGAGGTCCAGACTGACGCAGATGGACGTGCCCTGCCCCTCTTCGGACGAGACGGACAAGGTTCCCCCCAGCCGCCTTACATGGCGGCGGACCAGACCCAGTCCCAGGCCGGCTCCCTGGTAGAGTCGGGACGGGGAGTCGTCGGCCTGGGTAAACGGTTCGAATACTTCGATCAGTTTCTGATCCGGAATGCCGACACCCGTATCCTGCACGCAAAGCAGAATGCGTTGGACGTCAAGATGATCCCGGATCACCGAAGCGGTCAGTTCGATATGTCCCTTGGTCGTGAACTTGATGCTGTTGGACAGGAGATTGCGCAGTATGTGCCCCACGCGTTCGGCGTTGCCGCGGTAGATCGCGTCCGCCGGAAGATCCACCGCGCAGGTCAACTTCAACCGTTTGTCCTCTGCTTCTTTGCGAAAGCTTTCGCAGTTGGTGATCAGCAGTTCGGCCAGGGAGAATTCCGTTTCCGGCTGGATCGCATCTTCCGGGTTGGATTCGGAGAGTTCCAGGATGTCGTTAATGATCTGCAGGAGATTTTTTCCGGACATCATGGCCATGGATAAATGCCGGCGAAAGGTATCGCTGCCCTGCTCCTGACCCATGAGCTGAAGCATGCCCAGAATTCCGTTCAGCGGGGTGCGCAGTTCATGACTGATATTGGTGATGAACCGATGCTTGGCCAGATTGGCGCACTGCGCATCGTTTTGAGCCTGCAGCAGGGCCTGGCTTGCTGCGTGCTCATCGCTCAGGTCGCGGACAATGCCAACCATGAGGCATGGGGTGTTTTTTGGGTCCGAGACGCATTGCGCATGGAGCGTCGCCACATGGGTGTGCCCGTGATGGTCTTCATAGCGGAAAGGGCCGGCTTCAACGAAACCGCAGCGTACGCCGTCAATGATCTGCCGACGCAGGCGGGAACGATCGTGGGCATGTACCTTGGCGATCATTTTGCGGAAAAGGGCTTTGGGCCGGGCGCAAGGAAAGATGTTCAGGGAGGCAAGCAGGCCGTCGTCCATTTCCAGCGTGCCGGCGGCAACGTTCCATTCCCAGACGGCGATGCTGGCCGCTTCACGCAGGATGCGCCGTCGGGCCAGGCTCTTCATTCTGGAGATTTCGTGGTTCTTTTTGTCCGCTGTGTCGGCAAGATAGCAGAGAAAAGCCGGCCTTGATTTCCAGGAAATGCCGACAATGCTGACGGACAGGGGGAAGATGCTTTTGTCCTGGCGCAGACCATAGGTTTCCTGATGGAGCGGGGATCGCAACCTGCTGAGCGAAACGGCTTCAAAAAGACGCGCCAGCTGGTCCCATTCGTTGGGGTCGACAAAAGAAATGGCGTCCCTGCCGCGCAAGGCCTCGTCGGACTCATAGCCAAACATCCGGTAGGCGGCTTTGTTGGCATACAGAATTTTAAACGCGCTGACGACCGCAATGCCAAAGGGGGCGTTGTCGGCCAGTTGCAGTTCCGGCGCGGCTAGACTGGTCAGCTGGCGGACCTGTTCGCGCAAGGCGTCTCTTTCCCTGATGAGCTGATCAATTTCCGCTTTCTGGAGGTGGTCGGAATTCACGTCTTTGTCCTGGTTAGCAAGGAAATATTGAATTCTTCTGCGGGTATAGAAAAAAGGATGTCCTCGCAACCAAAAAATCGGCCAGCGGTCGTGTTTGCGGTGGTCGGTGGCCGCGCTTTGCGCCCTCCGGACGAGAAAACCCCGCCTGGGCGGGGTTTTCTCGGTAGGGTGAGGATGGGGATCAGGCCGGCGCGTAGAAACAGCGCTTGGGCGAAATGAGTTTGCCTTCTTTTTTGAGGGCGTCGATATGCTTGGATACTTCCTTGGATTCCAGACCAAGCTCCTTGGCGATATCTCCCGGCCTTTTGGGCTCGCCGGCCTTGACGAATGCTTCGAGAACCTTTTCTTTCATGGCAGCTCCTTTTTTTAACAGGAATTACTACTACTAGCGTGGGTCGTCAAGCCGTCACGCGGGGGCGTCATGACGGCGGCTGATACGACCGGCTCATTTGCGCTGCCAGTTTCCGTCCGCGCTTTGGATCCAGACTCCGGGAGCCTCGTTGGCGGCGATCTGTCCGGCCCTTGTCTGTCCGACAAATTCCGGTGTCGTGTTCTGGCGGCTCGCGATGGCCGCATAGACTGTTTTGCGATCCTGGTTTTCGGCGTTGATCACGTCGGATTGAGGTTTGTCGCCGGTTCGGAATTCGAGAAATCCCTGGTTGTTTTCACCGACCAGGCCCTTGGCCTTGAGTTCGTTGATGACCGGCAACCGAGCCAGCATCCTGTCCTTGATGGCGTCGCACCAAGCGCCCTGGGCGGAGAACAGAAGCCCCAGCAGGGCTAAGGCGGCAAGAACACATACTTTGGTAGAGCGCATATCTCCTCCCTTAGTTATTCATCTTTTGTTTGGCCTGATCAATGTCGCCGAAAAAGTCTTCCAGGTCTTTCTGGACCCGGACATTGACATCAATGGTTATATGGATGGGTTTGACTTCCACCGGTGCCATCTGCACTTCGTGACGGGTGCTGCATGCGCTTTGGAGGAGCAGCAGCGCCATGGTCAGGCTTAGAATGGGGACTCGCACGGTAACCTCCGATTTCACTGTTTCATCAGGTCAAGTAACTGGCGATATTGCAATAGTTGATCCAGGGGCAGTCGGAAATTGACGTCCAGCCGAATTCCCTGAAAAACCGAACCAGGAGAATTGGCTGACACGCGGGCAAACCCGCCAATGTCCCGACTGTAGGTGAACGGCAGCGGTTTGGCGGGTTTGCCGTCCAGTTCCAGGGCCACGACCAGCTCTTTGTCCTGGGTATTCATGCTGATTTTGGCCCACTCGTAGGAAAAGTCCTTGAGGGCTTCGGACGCCAGGTCGAGCTGGGCGTATTGCGGTGAGCCCGGCGGAACTCCGGCGGTCAGAATCTCGGTGCCTTCAATGCGCAGTACTCCTTTTTCGCCTGGAGTGGAATAGAGAAAACCCTTGTCAAAGGTCAGGGATCCATCGCTGTACCGAAGCGGTATGCGTCCGTTGGCCGTCCCGCCTCCCTGGGCCTGGGTCATGCCCAATTGTCCCAAGGCCCGGGCCAGTTCGACCCGGTCGCAGTAAAGTGTCACCATGTAGTCTTCCACGGCCGGATTGAGACGAAAGGCGTGGGTGCCGATGTGTCCGCCGGCCCAGTCCATGGTGCACCCTTCAACCAGGACGCTGTGCGGCGCTTCAATCTGATAACGGATGTCGCCGTTATCCAGGGTCACGCTGCCAAGCTGCAGGCGCTTGAACGTGATCCGCTGGTCCGGCTCGGAACGCGTGGTCAGCAGGTCGTTGAAAGCAAGACCAAGGGTGAGTCCGTTCAGAACGGTTTTGGATTGGGAATGGTTGATGTTCAGATTGCTCAGCCGCAGGGTTAAGGGAACCTCGGGAATGCCTCGGTCCAGCTGCAGGCGGGCCGTGGCCTCCAGTTTGCCCTGCCCCGAAATGCCGCCCAGGGCCGGCGTGAACCCTTTCAGATTGCCGGGCAGAGTGATGTCCTGGGCAGTCTTGACCTCGACCCAGGACGAGGCGGGACGCAGAAGATCAAGCTGGCCGGTCACGGCCCCACGGACGGTCACGGGGAGCAGGGACAGGTTGCCCCTGACGGCAAGGCCGCGCAAATTTTGCTCAAGACGGGTGGAAATTTTTGCCAGTTCCATGCCGTCCCGACGAAGATCCACATCCAGACTGCCGGCCGTTGTCGATGGGGTCGGCCAGGCCAGGGGCAGACGAAGATTTACTCCTGCCGTCAGGTCCGCAGTCCTGGCGCGCAGACTGGTGGAGATGGTCGCATTGACCATGGCTTCCGGACCAAGGTGGACGTCTGCCTGTCCGCCAATGGTGTTTGCCGTCAGGCTTGCGCCGGAGTGCGTTGCCTCCAGCCTGCCGCCGGACAGGAGGACGCTGCCGCGTACGCCGGCTTGATTGTCGGCGGTGGCGGTAGCGTTCAGGGCCAGGCCGCTCAAGTCGGCGCGCAAGGTGTCGCGGGTCAGGCGCAACCGGCCCAGGGCCAGTGATGCGTTCAGTGTGGCGCCTTTGCTGTTTGCGGTCAGATCAACGTTTATGGCTGTGGGGTCCAGATCCACCTGCAGGAGGGGCTCGGTGGCGGGATGAACGCGCAGGGCTTCCAGGCTGCCCCGGGTCTTGGCTGTCCAGCCTGCTGCTGTTTGTTGGATTACAGTTTGACCGTTCAGGCGCGCAGCTGCGGCCAATGTCAATGCCGGCAGGCTATCCAGGCTGACTGCCCAGGCAAAGCCGAGCTGGCGGGATTGCAGGTCCACGCTCACGTCCTGAATCTGAATGGTCACGGGCAGGGGTGCGTGCAGAAGCAGGGGGCTGAAGTTCAGGTCAAGGCCTTGGTTCCAGGCCAGATCGGCTTCGAGGCTACCGTTTTGTTCTATATTGATGCCCGACAGGGCGGTGCGTACTGAATCCAGACCGAGACGGGCATGAGCCTGGAAGGGCTGGTCGGGTCCGGGCAGGCGCAGGCCGGCAGCAGCCTGGATCTGGCCGGCCAGGGGCAGATCCAGGCCCGGGGCCAGACTGGCCAGAGCCGCCAGGGATGACGGCGGCAGGGTTACGGTTGCGGTCAGTGCAGTGTCGATCAGGTTCGCGTCCAGGGTGAGCGCTATTTTCTGTCCGGCAACGTGAATTCCGGCATCGATCAAGAGCTGTCCGGACTGTGCCAGACTGCCGTCCAGGACATAGGGAAGGTCGATAGTGGTGTCCGCCAGCTTCAGCCGTCCGGCGATGTGAAATTGATCCAGGACCGGGAAAAAGAACGGGTCGGTAGAGCCGGATTGGGTGGCGTTTGCTTTGGGCAGGCCGGAAATTTCCCAGCCGGAATCGCTCTGACTGACCGTGATATCCAGGCCCATGACACGAAGGCGGTCCACGCGTCCCCTGCTGAGGCCGGTCGGGCTGAAGTCAACGTAAACGGCCTGCGCGCTCAATCCCGAATTCGGCCCCGGGCTGACGGTGCCAAGATCCAGGCTCCAGGGGCTGATGCCCCGGATTTCCAGCTGCAAATCCGGGACACCCAGGGCCCGGGCCGCCTGTGCGGCTGCGTAGTGGGCAATGCGCGGCAAAGATGCCCACAGGGCGCAAAGCAGCAAAAGGAAAACGCACACGGCGACCGGAGCGCGGCAGGCTGCACGGCGGTGGATCGGCGGCGGAACCGGATGGTCTGGAAGGGACGGTGTCGACATGGCCTGCTTGTAGCAAAGGTCCGGCCAAAGGCAAAGCCCGGCCGCGAGCTTTGCGACCTGTCAGCGGACCGTGGACCAGCCATGGTTGTGGACGGGCTGTGCCCGGACATCTGCAACGGAGCGGAAAAAACGGGCCGGGCTGATCCGGTTGCGGCCGACCAGGTCCCGCGATAGGGCATGGCCATGCGAGTTGTTCTGTATTCCACGGAAATGAAGGGATGGGTTGCCTATACGCGGCCCAGGCACGTCTGGCGCGCCCATGAACCGGGCCGGATTCCCCATATCCTGTCCGAATTGGAAGAGAATGTTGAAAGCCTGGGATTGCACGGCGCAGGTTTTTTGTCCTACGAAGCCGGCCCGGCTTTTGATCCGGCGATGCCCGGGCAAAATGCCGACCGTTTTCCCCTGGCCTGGTTCGGCCTGTTTGATCCGCCGGAACCCGTCGCACTTGTGCCGGATCCTTGTCCGGCGGAGATGACCTGGACTGCGGAGCTGGATGCATCGGCCCATGCCGGGGCTTTGGGCCGTATCAGGGAATACCTCTCCCAGGGAGAGACCTATCAGGTCAATTTCACCTACCGGCTGCGCACTCCCTTTGCGGGTGATGCCTGGAACCTGTTTTGCGATCTGATTAGCCGCCAGCCGTCACCTCACGGGGCCTATGTCGATCTGGGGGATTTCGCGATCTGCTGCCTCTCGCCCGAGGCTTTTTTTGAGCGCAGCGGCCAGGATGTCTGGTCTCGGCCCATGAAGGGCACGTGCGCCCGAGGGCGTTGGCTGGACGAAGACTGTGCTCAGGCCGAGGCACTGCGGCGGTGCGAGAAAAACCGGGCCGAGAATGTCATGATCGTCGATATGGTCCGCAACGACCTGGGTCGGATTTGTCTGCCCGGCAGCGTGCATGCGCCGGAGCTTTTCCGGGTCGAACGCTATCCGACCCTCTGGCAGATGACATCGTTGGTCCGGGGACGGACCGATCGTACCACCGCCGATGTCCTGGCCGCCCTGTTTCCGGCCGCGTCCATCACCGGCGCGCCCAAAGTCCGGACCATGGAAATCATTCAGGAACTGGAACCTTCGCCACGGCGGATCTACACCGGCAGTATCGGGGTGCTGATGCCCGGTCGTAGAGCTCGTTTCAACGTGGCCATCCGCACGGTGCTCGTAGACCGGGATCGCGGGCAGGCCGAATACGGGGTGGGCGGCGGCATTGTCTGGGACTCCCAACCAGAGGCCGAATATCTTGAGAGCCGGCTCAAAGCCCGGGTGCTGACGACCCTGCCTGACGAATTCTCCCTGATTGAGACCATGCGTTGGACCAGGGACGCGGGCATACATCTGCGCGAAACGCATCTGCGTCGGCTGCGGGCCGGCGCGGAATATTTCGGGTTTGTGTTCGACGAAAGCGAGTGCCTGCTTTTGTTGGAGAAACTGACTGCAGAGATGGATTGTGACGCCGTGGTCCGTTTGACCCTGGACCGGAACGGTAGGATCGAACTCTCCCGCCGGGATCTTCCCACGGCCGCAACGTGTCGGTTGCGTCTGGCCGCGGAGCCCGTGCACAGCCGCGATGTCTTTCTTTTTCACAAGACAACGCGCCGGACCATCTACGAAAAGGCGGCGCGCGATGTCGGCGACGGCTTCGAGCCGCTGCTCTGGAACGAACGTGGCGAGGTGACCGAGGGCGCGATCGCCAACGTGGTTGTGGAAAGGCAGGGTCAGTTGCTGACCCCTGCGCTGCACTGCGGCCTTTTGCCGGGCGTGCTGCGAGCCCATCTGCTTGAAACTGGTCGTGTCCGGGAGGCCGTGATCACCGTGGCCGAGTTGGCGCAGGTGACCCGAATCTGGCTGATCAGCGCCGTACGCGGCTGGCGCACGGCAAGGTTGCATGGACCCGAGGACAATTTAGATCGGGCCTGATGCTGTCTGGTGACACGTTCAGGCCGACCAGGGCCGTGATGCGTTATGTGCGTGGCAAGCCTGTCAAGCCTTGATCGGACGGAGTGATCCCCGCCCTCAAAAGCGGTTGGACGTGCGGTTGAACCAGGCTGCGGCCAGACCCAACAGCAGAAAAAGAGTGTCGCGCACGATGTACCAGGTCATGGAGGAGGACGCGGCAGTCGAGGCGCCAAAGCAGCCGCAGTCAATGTCCATGCCCCGGAGATAGGCGCTGACCACGGCGGCCAGGAACACGGCGAACATGAGGTTGGCCAGGAACAGGGCCGGTCCGGTCCAGACCCGACAGACCAGCAGGATGACGACGATCATCTCCAGCCAGGGCAGGGTCAGCGCCGTGAAGTTGATGAGCACGTCGGGCAGGATGGCGAAGCCGGCAATATTCTGGGCAAAGTCCGCCGGAGCCAGGATTTTCTGCGGGGCTGCGGCCAGGAATATGATCGCCACGGCCCAGCGCGTCATCCAGGCCAGGGTGGACGTGCCCAGTCCCAGGCGTTCCGTGGTCATGAATCAGACCCGGTTGCCGTGGGCAGATTTTCGTTTTTCCACAAGGTCCAGCCGTTGATCAGCACAAAGACCTCCGGAACTCCCCGCGCTTTGAGCAGATCCGCCAGATCGTGGCTCAGGTGACAGCGTTCGCCATCGCAGTAGGTGATCACGATCTTTCCGGTCAGCTGACTTTCGAATTTGGGATAGTCTTCACCAAAATAATCCGGCGGCATGGACAGGGCGCCTTCGATGTGTCCTTCGGCAAAACTGTCGGCGTCACGGGCATCCAGAAAAACGGCCCGCTTGGAGACAAAGAGGAGGGTGGCGTCTTTGAGGGAGATCTCTCCGCTTTCCGCATCCAGGCGGACCTGGCTTTCCTGGGCGTAAACCAAGGGCAGAGATCCGGGACGGGTGGCGTTGAAGCTGACTCCAAGTCCCACGGATATGGCGACAATGGCGACGGTCTGGAGACTGAATCTGGTCAATGCGTTCATAGATACTGATCCTTGGGTTTTGGCTGAGTGGATCTGGAAGGCAAGGTTGCGTTGTCGGTCGCTTTACCCGTGTGTTTGATGGCGCGCAAGAAAATCCAGGGTTTCGTTTTCCGACAGCGGATGGGAAAAAAGAAACCCCTGCATTTCATCACAGCCCATGGCCCGGAGCATTGTAGATTGCGTCAGGGTTTCCACCCCTTCGGCCACGACCTTCAGGCCGAGTTTGCGGCCCATGGCGATGATGGTTTCGACCAGGGTCGGATCGTTGTTTTCCAGGTCATCGACAAACATTTTGTCGATTTTGAGCGACGAGACGGGCAGGCGCTTCAGTTGGCCCAGGGATGAGTGCCCGGTGCCGAAATCGTCGAGTGCAAAGCGGAAGCCCCGCTGGCGCAGGCGGTCCATGATGTCCAGGGTCTCGTCGACACGGGTCATGGTCGTGGACTCGGTCACCTCGAATTCCAGGTAGATGGGGTCCATGCCGTGGTCAGGCAGAACCTTGTCGAGGATTTCGATCAGGTTGCGCTGGCGGAACTGGCGGGGGGAAAGGTTGACGGCAATGGGCAGCAACAGGTTGTTGTCGTGGAGTCGTCGGAGAAAGCGGCAGGTCTGATCAATGACCGTAGTGCTCAATTCTTCCATCAGCCCGCATTCCTCGGCCACGGGAATGAACTGCTCCGGTGAAATGTCCCCGTCCGGATGCCGCCAGCGCAACAGCGCTTCCAGCGAGGTGATCAGGCCGTCGCTGCAGCGTTGTTTCGGCTGAAAATAAAGCGAAAACTGCTTTTGGGCCAGCCCAAGACGGATGTCGTTTTCCAGCTGCAGCTTGGCCTGCATGGCTCGGTTCATTTCGGCCCGGAACATGACGTACTTGTTTTTGCCTTCGGCCTTGGCCCGGTACATGGCCATGTCCGCGTTTTTGGTCAGTTCTGTCGGGGTTTCGCCGTCATCGGGAAAAATGGCCACGCCAACGCTGGCCTGAACCTGGATGGGCCGGGCCCCGATGACTACCGGCGGTCGCAATACGTCGAAAATGCGCTTGGCCAGAAGATGGATGTCCGCATCATCGCGAATGTTCTCAGCCAGCAGAATGAATTCATCGCCCCCCTGGCGGCAGAGAATGTCTTCGTGCCGGATGGCTTGATGCATCCGCCGGGTCACTTCCAGCAGCAACTCGTCGCCTTTGTCATGACCCAGGGTGTCGTTGATGCGCTTGAAATTGTCGAGGTCGAGAAAGAAAAGGGCCAGCTTGCTTTTGTCCCGCCGGGCGCGCGAGATGGCCTTGTCCAGGCGATGGTCGAGCAGCAGGCGGTTGGGCAGACTGGTCAGGGCGTCGTGATAGGCCATGAAGAGGATCTGGGTTTCCTTTTCTCTGACCGTGGTAATATCCTTGAAGCAGGCAAGATACGTGACGGCGTTGTCGAGAGCGTCGTGAATGGTTCTGATCGTCAGGTTTTCGAGATAGATGGTGCCGTCTTTCTTCTTGTTCCAGATTTCTCCGGTCCAATGGCCGTCTTTTTTGATGGCCTGCCACATGGCGGCGTAAAAGGAGGCCGGATGTCGGCCGGATTTGAGCAGGCGCGGGGTCTGCCCCAGTGCTTCGTCCGGACTGTAGCCGGTGATCCTGGAGAAGGCATGGTTGACATGAAGGATGCGGGTTTCGTGGTCCGTGATGACCATGCCGTCCACGGCATGCTCGAAAGCATGGCGGTAGAGTGACGGTCTGTCGGCGTTATTATGCGGTTCGTGTTGCATGTCGTGCATCCGTAATCTTCGAGAGCGCCCTGCTGCCGGAAGGCAAGACGACAAGCCGGGAATAAAAAAAAGACACTTGCGCGCTCTGTCGTAAGTGTCTTGTGTGGTCTGGTCGGGATGAGAGGATTTGAACCTCCGGTCTCTGCGTCCCGAACGCAGCGCTCTACCAGACTGAGCCACATCCCGATTGAGGAAACGCTATCTAGCCAAATCGTTTATGGATGGCAAGTGGAATTTTTTTTTCGGCAACGTGTTGTCTTACACGAAAATTTCAACTAATTCGAGCGGGTGCGAAAAAAGTGTCGAACATAGGTGGATCTGTCTTACATCTTCTGGAACAATGGTGTGGGTAAGGTGCCGGAATGAGTTCAGCTTTTCAGATCTTGGTGGTTGATGACGAACCCCTTCTGCGGGAAATCTGCCAGGAGGCCCTGGTCGAGGCCGGTTACGAGGTTACGCTGGCCTCCAATGGCCGGGAAGCCCTGGGCAAGCTCTGCGGGCGTGGCTATGATCTGGTCATCAGCGACCTGCGCATGCCGGACATGAACGGCCAGGATCTGTTGGGACAGATCCGGCAGCGCAACATGGACGTGGATTTCCTGGTCATGACCGGATACGGCACAACGGAAACCGCTGTGGACATCATGCGCAGCGGCGCGGTCGACTATATCGCCAAACCTTTTGATATCAAGCAAATGCTCGTGCGGGTCGACAGTGTCATGGATCGGCGGCGCAGCCGCAAGGAGCAGGAGAAGCTTTCAGCCGTAGTACGCATGCTCAATCTGAGCAAGCGTCTGGGCTGCCAGCTCAACCAGGTGGCCGTGGTCGAGGAATTTCTGAGCCATCTGCGCGAAAACTTCAGCCCCGGTGCCATCTGCCTTCTGCTGCCGGAGTTTCTGGATTCCGGACCGGCTGTGATCAGAGGCTCCTTGCTCAACACCAACGAGATCTTGCGCCTGTTCGTGACCAGAATGTGTGAAAAGATCCTGAGTCACGGACGTTCGTACCTTCTGGACCAGTTCACCCTGAACCAGTCTTCGTTCAACGCTGCTCTGTTTCCGCAGGGCTTTCCGTATTCGGTCATGGCCGTGCCGCTGGAACTGCCGCAGAAGCGGATCGGAGTTGTCGCTCTTGTACGGGAGGAAACCTCCACCCTGTACCGCGAGCAGGACCTGCAACTGCTTGGCGTTTTTGCCTCGCATACGGCCACGGCCCTGCATAACGCCCAGCTGTACTCCCGGCTGAAAGTGCTGAACCGGGACGTGATCCGCTCTTTTGCCCAGGCCGTTGAAGTCAAGGACCTCTATACCCGCGGTCATTCCGAGCGCGTGGCCGACTACGCATGCCGCCTTGGCCGGGAATTGGGGTTGAGTGGCAAAGAGTTGGAGCGATTGCATATTGCCGGCATGCTGCACGACATCGGCAAGATCGGCATCCCGGATCACATTCTGAACAAGCCCGGCGCCCTGTTGCCCGACGAATACGAAGTCATGAAGCGGCACAGCTTCATGGGGCGCGAGATTTTGGGGCAGGTCGGAGCCATGAGCGATGTGACCGACATCATCTATCACCATCATGAGCGCATGGACGGTTTGGGCTACCCGGACGGCATGATGGGCGACCAGATCCCCGCCTTGGCCCGTATTGTCTGCCTGGCCGACAGTTATGAGGCCATGAGTTCCAACCGGGCCTACCGCCAGGCCCTGCCGCTGGACAAGGTGCTGTACGCCCTGGATCGCGGATCGGGGTCACAGTGGGACAAGGATATGACCCTGGTCTGGATGTCCGTGGTCGAGCGGGAACGGCCCGGATACGTCACAGCCTGATTTATTTCAGCTCTTGCCCATTAAAGTCTGGAAATACCCCTCAAGATTCTCTATGCTGCCTCAGAAGCGTCGGCTGATCCCTTGTGGGGGAGAAGCATGTTGCGACGCCGGGAGGGCTTGTGATCAGAGTGGTTGTGGTCGATGATTCCGCGTTCATGCGCAAAGCCATCGGCTCCATGTTGGAAAACGATCCGGACATAACCGTTGTCGGGACGGCCAGAAACGGCCGTGAAGGGGTTGAGCTGGTTCGCGAGCTTGATCCCGATGTCGTGACCATGGACATGGAAATGCCGGTCATGGACGGGCTTGCGGCTTTGAAGCGGATCATGATGGAAATGCCCCGGCCCGTGATCATGATCAGCTCGCTGACCGTGGAGGGCGCGGAAGCAACCCTGAAAGCCCTTGATGCCGGGGCTGTGGACTATCTCCCCAAGAAGTTGTCCAGAGTCAGTCTGGAGATCATAAAAATCGAAGCGGAGCTGCGGGCCAAGGTCAAGGCCGTGGCCAAAAGAGTCGCCCTGCGCCCGGTACGCCAGCGAAGCGTCGCCGCTTTTTCCAGACCGGTCGGCACAGTTCCGGGTCGCGCCGTCCGCACCGTGGTGGCCATCGGCGTATCCACCGGTGGCCCGCCGGCCATCCAATCCATCCTGGCCTCGATGCCGGCGGATTTTCCCTCCTGCATTCTCATTGCCCAGCATATGCCCAGGGCCTTTACCGGGCCTTTTGCCAAGCGTCTGGATTCTTTGAGCCCATTGAAGGTTTCCGAGGCCGTGGACGGAGATGTGCTTGGTCCGGGGCGGGTCTATGTGGCGCCGGGAGGCTCGCATCTGCGGGTCCGGCGTCAAGGCGCCCGGCTGGAGGTGGAGGTGAGCGGAGAGCCTGCGTCGGCGCTGTACAAGCCGTCGGTCAACGAGCTGATGGATTCGGTGGCCGACGTCATCGGTCCCCGGGCTTTGGGCGTGATGCTGACGGGCATGGGCAGCGATGGCCTTGAGGGCGCGCGAAAGCTCAAACTGGCCGGTGGACGTCTTCTGGCCCAAAGTGACGCCAGTTGCGTGGTTTACGGTATGCCCAAGGCCGTAATCGACGCCGGCTTGGCTGACGAAGTCGTGGATTTGGGAGATATGGCGGCCCAGTTGCAGACTGAGGTCGGGCGCTGAGGCGGTCCGGGGCATGATGACGGGCACAAGGAGAGTGTATGCATAGCGAGATCTTGGCGAAGTTGCGCGATTCGGATGTGGAGATGCAGCGCGAGGGAGCATTTCTGGCCGCCGAGGCCCGGCTGGAGGCTGCGGTGTCGCTCTTGGTGGGGTTGCTGGCCAGCCCCAATCTCGGGGTCCAGGATGCTGCGGATCATGCGTTGCGCAAGATCGGCGGCCGCGCGGCCGTTGAGGATCTGCTTCCGCTATTGCGCAGCGATCATCCGCCCCTGCGCAACCTGGGCATGGATCTGCTGCGGGCTCTGGGTCGCGAACACCTTGACCTGCTGTTGCCCCTGCTCAGGGACGACGATCCCGATATCCGCATTTTCATGGCCGATATCCTGGGTTCAGCCTCTGACGCCCAGGTCGTGAAGCCGCTCTGCGACGCATTGCTGCACGACCCGGAGGTCAATGTCCGCTATCAGGCCGCCGTCAGCCTGGGAGAGCTGGCCCGGCCGGAAGCGGCCAAAAGCCTGAACCAGGCCCTTGGCGACGACGAGTGGGTGCGTTTTGCGGTTATCGAGGCCTTGATGAAAATCCGCGACGAATCTTCGGTCAACGCTTTGGTGCGGGCCCTTGACCGCAGTTCCGAACTGGTCAGCTCCATGATCATCGACGCCTTGGGCGAACTGGGCAATCTCAAGGCTGTGCCCCTGTTGATGAAACGGTTGGACTGTGCGGCCGCGGCCCTGCGCAACAAAATTCTGCGGGCCATCGTGCGCATCCTGGGCGGAAAATGCCTGACCCTGCTTTCGTCTGACGAGCGACGTAAATTTTTGGAATACCTGCTGGTCGCCCTTGATGACGAAGACGCCGAAATTCAGGACGCGGCAGTTGTCGGCCTGGGTCACGTCGGAGACGAGCGGGCCACGGCCAAGATCCTGGGCCTGGCGGCCCAACTGGACCCGGATCAGGACTTGGAGCGGGTTGAACGTATCGTCGGAGCCTTGGCTTCCATCGGCATTAACAGCCAGCTGCGGTCCGCCCTGGGGCACGAAGACGGCAGGGCGCTGATTGCAGTCATGGCCCTGGACAAACTGGGCACCTCCCAGTCCATCGATGCCCTGGTCGCAGCATACGGAGGGCTGAACCGGGACTTGCAGCGTGTTGTCAGCGCCATATTGACCCGCATCGGAGGCGGCGATCTGCGAGACTTCTTTCTCGATGTTCTGGCCGAGTCCAAAGACGGAACCATCCTCAAGCAGGCCCTTGCGTTTCTGGGAGCCAAACTGCGCTGCGAGACCTGCGTGGAGTCCATTCTGGACCACCTCGAACACCCCTACAACGACGTCAAGGAAACGGCCCTGGACGCGGCGGTGGCCCTTGGCACCGATGCGGTGCGGAACCGTTTTTTGGCCATGGCCGAAGGTTCGGCCGTTTTGGACAGGCTGATGGGGGTATACGGCCTGGGCCGGATCGATGCCCGGAAATACAAGCAGACCCTGCTGCGGGCCCTGTCCGACGAATCGCCGGATATTCGCAAGATCGGCCTGGAGGCCCTTGGGGCGGTCATGGACGACGAGGATGTGCCGGCCGCGTTGCTGCGCATGGCCCATGACGAGGTTCCAGAGGTTCGCCAGGCTTTGGTCGAGACCCTGGGCGCAGCCGAGACAGAGCAGATCAGGGCCTTTTTGTTCGAGGCCCTGGGTGATGAAGACGACTGGGTGCGCATCCGGGCCGTGGATGCCCTGGCGCGGAAACGGGATGTGGGCGTGGCGCCGGCCATCATCCCCTTGCTGGAGGATCCCAATCAGGTGGTGGTGATGAAGGTTGTCGGCGCGCTGGGGCGCATCGGCGGTCAGGCCGCGTTCAAGGCTCTGCTGGGAACGTTGAGCCATGATGATCCGGGAATTCAGGCCGCCGCGGAGCAGGCTTTGGATCAGATGCAGGCCGAACACGGGGGGGATGTCTGATGTCCTCTCTTTTTTCCAAGACCATCACCTTGCAGAAGGAAAACAAGATTGCCGACGACGAGTTCGTGAACCTTCGCGATTTCATCTACGAGCAGTGCGGCATTTATGTCGCCGATAACCGCAAGTATCTTCTGGAAAACAGGCTGGCCAATCGGCTCAAAGACCTCGGGCTGAAAGGCTTTGGCGAGTATTATTATTTTTTGAAGTATGATCCGGGCCGCCGTCGCGAGCTCAATCGTCTTTTCGAGGTCGTGACCACCAACGAGACCAGCTTTTACCGCAATCCGCCGCAGCTCAAGGTTTTTCAGGATGTGATTCTGCCCGAGGTGCTCGGGGCGCAACGCAAGAAGGGGCTCAAGGAGCTCCACATCTGGTCCGCCGGGTGCTCCACCGGCGAGGAGCCGTATACCCTGGCCATCATGCTGCACGAGGTGCTCAGGCACGAGATTGGAACCTGGACGATCCGCATCACGGCCAACGACCTGTCCGAAGGCGTGCTGCACTCGGCCCGTCGCGGGGTTTATTCGGACTATTCATTGCGGACCACGCCCAAGGAAATCGTCTCTAAATATTTCGAGGCCGATGGCAGCGGAAAATACAGAATCTCGACAACGATCCGCGGTCTGGTTCATTTTGGTCAGATCAACCTGAGCGACCGCATGCAGGTCAAACGGGTGGAACGTTCCCAGATCGTCTTCTGCCGCAACGTGATCATTTATTTCGACGAGGAAATGAAGCGTCAGGTCATCGGCAGCTTTTACGACAATCTGACGCCCGAGAGCTATCTGTTCATCGGGCATTCGGAGTCGTTGCACAATCTGTCCAGGGCGTTCAAACCCATCCACCACCCCGGTGCCATTGTTTATAAGAAGGAGGCGTAAGTGAGCACGGAAAACGAACGCAGGGAGCACAGTCGACTTCCCGTACCCTACCGGCTGGAGCTGGCCGAATTTGCGTATCCTCTGGATGATCAACCCAGATATGAAGCCGTTTGCGATGATGTCAGCGCCGGCGGTTTGGCCGTGACCGTGGGACACCGGTTTGCCTTGGGCGACAAGGTGTTGGTGCGTTTGTACATGTCCAGGCTGAACAAATTTCATCCCGGTTTTTTCAAGGTCTTCGAGAGCGATGTCGGCCAGAGCCTGCAGGCTGTGGCCGAAGTTGTGCGGGCCGAAGATGAAACAGGCGGGGGCGGTTGCAGAATCGGTTTACGCTTTACCGATGTTTACGAAGACGATTGGCGCGCCTTGCACGGGTTGATTCAGGATGAAATCCGGCGTCGAAGCCGAAAGGAATAGGGCGAAGGTCGGCAGGACGGCAGCAGCGAGGCTGTCCGCGGCATACGGGTGTCGCTGCGGCGACAAAGGAGAATGGAGGAGTTCATGGCCAAGCATGTGTTGATCGTTGACGATTCAAAGACTGTCCGCAATCTTGTGGCCTTTATCATGAAAAAGGAAGGGTTCAAGGTCACCGTGGCCGAAGACGGCCTGGACGGCCTGGAGAAACTCTATGCTGCGGGCAAGGTTGACCTGATCATTTCGGATATCAACATGCCGCGCATGGACGGGTACACCTTTATCAAGACCGTGCGCGAGCAGGATGCGTATCGGGACATGCCCATCATCGTCCTGTCGACCGAGGGGCAGGAAAAGGACATTCAGGCCGGGCTGCAACTGGGCGCCAACATGTACATGGTCAAGCCGGCCCAGCCCGAAAAAATGCTCCGCAACGCGAAAATGCTGCTGGGATAAGCCCCCCACCACAACGACGAGGAAGAACAGTATGGTGCAGGAATTCATGGATCCTGAAATCTATGCGGATTTTGTCATTGAAGCCCGGGAGCATCTGGAAACCATCGAACCGGCTCTTTTGCTGTTGGAGAAAACACCGGACAACCTGAAGCTTCTGGACGAGATTTTCCGGCCCATGCATTCCCTCAAGGGCGCCTCGGGTTTTTTGGGTCTGAACCGCATGAACCGTCTGGCCCACAAGGGCGAAAGCGTCCTTGATGAATTGCGCAAGGGCCGGATGCGGGTCAGCGCGGAAATCATGGATCTGATCCTCCGGTCCACGGATACGCTCAAGGAAATGGTCGAATCCCTGGAGAGCGATGGCACTGAAGGCGATGGCGACATTGATGTGCTGATCAGACAGCTGGACGGGCTGCTGAGCTGCGCCTCTGGCGATGCGGGTGGTCAGAACTCCGACCAGCCGGTGAATCCGGCTGGGTCGCGCATCTCCATTCGGGATATGCCGAGCCTGCCGCCGTATGCCCTGACCATCGCCAATCCGGAGCACCTGTCGGATTTTCTGGAGGAAGCCCAGGAAATCATAGAAGCTTTGAATCAGGCCCTGGTCAGGGCGGAGAAAAATCCGCAGGATGCGGAGCTGATCAACGACCTTTTTCGCTATTTTCACAACCTCAAGGGCAACTCCGGCATCATCGGCTACGTCGAACTGAACGAGCTGACCCATGAGGCCGAGACCTACCTGAACAGGGTACGCAAGGGAGAAACCAGCCTGACCCTGGGCTCCACCGATGTCCTGCTCTCGGTTATCGACGGGCTGGAAGAATTGCTGCGGCGCATTGACGCGGCCTCCGGGCAGGTCGTGCCGGTATCCACGGAACCGCTGCTGGGGGCCTTGCGCGGATTGTCCGGAAGCCAGGAACGGGTCGGGGGAGCGTCCGATGCGGCCGGCGCAACCGATGCGTCCGACGCTGCGGGCCTTTGTCCGGTGGACGCCGAGGACCTGGCCATTTTCGAACAGACCGTGAGTCAGCAGCTGGAGAACATGAGTTTCGCCCTGTCCGCCCTGTCCAAGGATCCCGGTCAGAAAGAGTATGTTGACGGGCTGTTCCGATCGCTGTCTTCGCTGCAGAATTCGTCGGCATACATGAATCTTGAGGACTTGCGGATTTACGCCGAGCGCACGGCCGGATTGGTCAAGCAGGCCCGTGACACGGGGCTGGACTTTTCCCTGATGCTCGACATGCTCGGCCAGGAAGCCGATATCCTGGAAGAGATGGTCGCCAAGGCTCTCGACATGTTGCGCCGCTCGCCGGTCGTGACTTCCGCTCCACTGCTCGATTACGAAAATCTGCCGCCGGAACTGGCCCGGGAGGTTGTGGAGCAGGTCGAGATGCCCCGGACCGTGGTCGACTCGCCTGAACCGCCGCTTGCAAGCGATGGCGAGGACAACGCCGCCGGCAAGGACAAAAGCAAAAAGACATCCTCGACCATTCGCGTCGACCACGCCAAACTTGACCATCTGATGAACCTTATCGGCGAGCTCATCATCAACCGCAACCGCTTTGCCATGCTGGCCAAAGCCCTGGAATCCGGTGAAGACGCGCGGGCCATTGCCCAGCATCTGACCGAGACGACCTATTCCATGAACCGCATTTCCGATGACCTGCAAGATACCATCATGCATGTGCGCATGGTGCCGGTGCAGACGGTTTTTTCCAAGTTTCCGAGGTTGATCAGGGACCTGAGTCGCAAGTCCGGCAAGCAGGTCGAGCTGGTGACCGAAGGCGAGGAGACGGAATTGGACAAGAGTGTGGTTGAAGTCATCGGCGATCCGCTGGTGCACCTGCTGCGCAATTCCGTGGATCACGGCCTGGAAAGCGCGGATGTGCGCAAAAGTTTGGGCAAGCCGGTGGTGGGTCGGGTCTGGCTGCGCGCTTTTCACAAGGGCAATTCCGTGCTGATCGAGGTCGAGGACGACGGCAAGGGCATTGATCCCGAGGTCATGCGTCGCAAGGCCGTGGAAAAGGGGCTCATTACCGCCGACGACGCCAAGAGTCTTGACGACCGCGCCGCCCGGGAGCTGATTTTCGCGCCCGGCTTCTCCACGGCGGCCCAGGTTACGGACATTTCCGGCCGTGGTGTGGGGATGGATGTGGTTCGTAACAATATCAAGGAATTAAAAGGCAGCGTGCAGGTGCACTCCGAGGTCGGCAAGGGATCCAAGTTCATCCTGACCCTGCCCCTGACCCTGGCCATTATCGATGCCCTCATGGTCCGGGTGGGTAACGATACCTACGCCATTCCCCTCGACGCGGTTTCGGAGACAACCAAAATCCCGGCGTCCAAGATCAGCGAGATCAACAAGCGCAAGGCCACGACCCTGCGCGGAGACGTGCTCGGTCTGGCCAGACTGGGCGAACTGCTTGATTTGCCTCACGGCATTCCGGATCAGGACCCTCTGCCCGTGGTCATCGTGTCGATCAACGACCGTCGTCTGGGGCTGATCGTTGACCAGCTCCTGCAGCGCCAGGATGTGGTCATCAAGTCCATGGGGGACTATCTCGGTGACATTCCGGGGGTTTCCGGGGCGACCATCATGGGCGATGGGCGGGTCATTCTGATCCTGGACCCGCATGAAATCTATCGTTTGGCCACGGCCCGCAACATGACCTAGGCACACTTCTCTTCATGACACATTTCGTATTTCCGGACGACCGGACGCCCACCCGTTTGGATCAGGCCCTGGCCCGGTGGACAGGCCTTGGTTTGCGGCAGGTGCGGGCCATGATTGACCAGGGATCCGTGACGGTGGACGGCCGGGTCCGACCCAAGGGGACCTTGCTTGCTCCCGGTCAGCAGGTGGCGTTGACAAACGCCGAGCCCTTGCCGTCCTGTCAGGTTGCCGTCGAGATTTGTCGTCGTGAAAAGGAGTTTGCCGCCTTGGTCAAGCCGGGCGGCATGCACAGTGTTCGCGGCCGCAGTCCGTCCTGTCTGGAAACCTGCCTGCCTGGACTTGGGCTTGACGGCTGGCGACTGCTCAACCGCCTTGACGCTCCGACCAGCGGTCTGGTCCTGGCTGCGGCTGGCCGGGAAGGGGAGAGATCCTACAAGGCCTGGCAGGAACAGGGACGGATTCGCAAATATTATCTGGCCCTGGCCCGTGGACAGGTTGGACCTGTGGTGCTCCGAAACAGGATCATGGACGACAAGCGCCGGGTGGTGCGCGTGACACTTCAGGGTGATGCGCCGGTGCGGTGGACCGTTGTCTGGCCCGTGTGTCCGGTGGGGAACGACTCGTTGGTGCTGGTCGGCATCCGCAAGGGACGGCGTCATCAGATCCGGGCTCATCTGGCCTGGGCCGGTCACTCCCTGCGCGGCGACCCCGTCTACGGAGCCGGTGAGGGTGGCGAGTTCTGCCTGCATCATTTCCGGGTGGAAATGCCGGATTTTGAAGCGCAGTTCGGCCCGCCCTGGTCTTGGATCACGGACGAGCAACTTGCCGCCGTACGGCAGGTGCTGGCTTTGGCCGCCGGGCAATGGCCGGCGATAGAGGGCGAATGAAGCGTTTTCTGGCCGGGATGTTTTTCTGTCTGGGTTTGAGCGCGTGCTCGGCGGCAACGCATGGCAGCGCGGGAACCATGCTGGCGGCTTGTCCGTCCTCCCCCAACTGCGTGGTTTCGGAAGGTCCGGGCAGCAATATCGCCCCGCTTGCCCTTGGATCTGCCAGTTCCTGGGACGACCTGCGCCAAGCAGTATCAGATCTGGGCGGCCTGATTGAGCGGGACGACGGTACGTTTCTGCATGCCACCTTACCGGTCACGGTTTTTCGGCTTTATTGATGACCTGACCTGTCGGCGCGACGGCGATCTGGTGCAGGTCCGATCCTCGTCGCGATCAGGATGGTACGACTTCGGTGTCAACCGCCGTCGCGTGGAGCAGTTGCGGCGCATGGTGGAATCGACTGAATCCGGTGACGTGATACGCTGACGGCGGCGTTATGCCATTTTTCCATTGGCCGCCCGTACGGACCACCGTGACATCGGCGGGGCGTGGATGCCGGGGCGATAGATCGTGGGGCGAAAAATTTTTCGCCGCTACAGGAATGCGGATTATGGATGATGGGTCCGATCGTAGGGGCAGACCTGCGTGTCTGCCCATTGTTCATCGTCGGGTCGGGCAGGGCGGACACATAGGTCCGCCCCTACGGGGCCGGATCATGGACGATGCGTCGTGGGGTGGCGGTAATGGTTACGCCATCCGTAGGGGCAGACCTGCGTGTCTGCCCTGACCAGCGTGTCTGCCCAAATCCATTGGTCGCCCGTGCGGATCATGGACGATGCGATCGTCAACGACATTTTGCCCGTTCCTTCTGTCCATCCTTGACCGAATTCGCATCAATGCGTCATGTTCCCGGCCTGGAGGATTGATGTCGTACAACCCCAAAATCCATCACCGTCGTTCCATCAGGTTGCAGGGTTATGATTATTCCCGGCCTGGCGCGTATTTCGTGACTATTTGCGTGCAGGACAGGTCGTGTCTGTTCGGTGACGTCGTGAACGGGGAAATGCGGTTGAATGTGGCGGGGGTGATGGTTTCGCATTGGTATAACGAATTGATGCGCAAATTTAATGACGTTGTCTGCGACGCCTGGGTGTGCATGCTAAACCATGTTCATTTTATTGTCATGAACACCGGCAACGTGCGTCTGGATAATGCCGGTACGCGGGGGATGGGCGAACACGCCGGTTCGTTGGGGATGGGCGAACACATAGGTTCGCCCCTACGTCGTGTGGTGCAATGGTTCAAAACGATGTCCACCAACGAATATATTCGCGGCGTAAAACAATATGGGTGGCAACCGTTTTCCGGTCGATTATGGCAACGCAATTATTGGGAACACATCGTACGCGACGAATCGGAATTGAACCGCATCCGGGAATACATCGCCATCAACCCCGTGCGATGGGAAATGGATGTGTTGCATCCGGGACACGGATTGCGCGAGACCACGGCCGTGTATGGGACCGATGATCCGGCGGATGATGCGGATTGGATGGTCCGGATCATGGACGATGCGT
>CAZYZA010000046.1:17066-27118 GCA_964651415.1 uncultured Desulfovibrionaceae bacterium | reverse complement strand
GAGATAGGCATGGACGTTCCAGCCGGCAAGGAGCTGTTGTAGGCGGCCAAGGGTTCTCAGATCTCGAATCTTGGCCGGAACCTCTCTCTTCCGTGGACAGCCTGACTCCTAAACGCGTGCGGCCGGATCGCGGAGTAGGCTGCGCAGGGCTCCGCGGCCGTCATCTTTTTTAAAAACCCTTAATGGATTGTTGGTGCATGACTCATGAAAACCGCCCTTTCCCTGGCCATTCCCGCCGCCCAAGCCGCAAGCAAGGCCATTCTTCAAATCTACGCCTCTTCCGACTTCAGCATAGAAACCAAATCCGACAACTCCCCCCTGACCCGGGCTGACCGTGCCTCCCACGACGTCATCGTTGCGGCCCTGTCCCAGACGGGTATTCCGATTCACACCGATTCTGAGCGAGGAGGGCCGTGACATCGCCTTTGCCGAGCGCAGTCAGTGGAAGAGTTTCTGGCTGGTGGATCCGTTGGACGGGACCAAGGAGTTCATCAAGCGCAACGGCGAGTTCACCGTGAAGATCGCACTCATCGAGGACGGCGCGCCGGTGCTTGGCGTGGTGCTCGCTCCGGTGCCGGATGCGCTCTATTTTGCGGCCAAGGGGCTTGGTGCGTGGAGGCTTGCGCAGTGTTCCGGTCACGAGGGCGCGACTTTGGACAGGTTGCTGGCGGCTTCGACCAGGCTTCCGGATCAGGACGCGGTTTCGGCGCTACGGCCGTACACCATTGTCGGTTCCCGTTCGCACCCGTCGCCGGAGTTCGCGGCCTTTGCGGAAGAGATGACGAAGAGCCACGGTCAGGTCGATGTGCGTTCCGTCGGCAGTTCACTCAAGATCTGTCTGGTGGCCGAGGGTGAGGCCGATATCTATCCGCGTCTGGGGCCGACCATGGAGTGGGACACTGCGGCCGGCCAGGCCGTGGCCGTCTGCGCGGGGTGCCGGGTCAACAGGTTTGATACGGGCGAGCCTTTGCGCTACAACAAACAGTCACTTCTCAATCCGTTCTTCATTGTCGAGCGGACCAGATCCTCTGCACCTTTGGGCGAATCCTGAGAGCAACCACATGTACAGCCAATCCCTTCTTGTCCATTTCCAGCGGGCCGAGCCGCTTCGTCAGGAGGCCGTAACCCTGCCTTCCCTGAATCTCAAGACGCGCCAACTCTGTGACCTTGAGCTGTTGCTGACCCGTGCTTTCTACCCCCTGTCCGGCTTCATGGGGCGAGCTGATTATGAATCGGTGCTCGACAACATGCGTCTTGCCACGGGCGAGCTCTGGCCCATGCCCGTCTGCCTTGATGTGGAGGCGGAACTGGGTGAGCGCCTTCAAGCAGGCGATCGCCTGGCCCTGCGCGACAAGGAAGGGTTCCTGTTGGCCGTGCTCACGGTCTCGGAGGTCTGGCGGCCTGATCTGCGCCGCGAGGCTCGGACCGTCTACGGCACGGACGACCCTGACGGCCATCCTTCCGTGCGCTTTCTGTTGTCCAAGGTCGGCCCATGGTACGTGGGCGGAAATGTGGAGGGGCTGTCGCTTCCCTTGCATTTTGATTTTCAGGACGTGCGTCTGGCGCCCTCGGACCTGCACCGCCGTTTCACCCAGAACGGCTGGCGCAGGGTCATCGGCTTTCAGAGCGGAGAGCACCTGCACTGCGCCCATAAGGAGATGATTTCCCGCGCCGCACGTGAGGCCGGGGCGTCCATCCTGTTGCAGCCCGTCGTGGGCGTGCGGCACAGTGGCGACCTGGACCCCTACGCCCTGGTTCGGGCTTATCAGGCTTTTGTGCGTCAATTTCCTCGCAACACCATCTGTCTGGGTCTGTTGCCCCTGTACCAACGCAAAGCCGGGCCGCGTGAGGCTCTGCATCAGGCATTGGTCTGGCGAAACTACGGCTGCACTCATTTTCTGGTGACCGCGGATCACGCGGACCCTTTTTCCGAAGGGGAAAGCCTTTTTTATCCGCGCGGGGCAGCCCAGGAACTGGTTCGCGCCCACGAGGCCGAGACCGGGATCCTCATGGTGCCCATGCGCGACATGGTCTACGTGGAAGAGCGGGGAGAGTATCTTCCCCAGGACGAGGTGGAACCGGGCATGAACGTGCGCACCATTTCCTCGGTGGAGCTGAAAAGGCGTCTTGAACACGGCCTGGACATTCCAAGCTGGTTTTCTTTTCCGGATGTGGTGGAGGAGTTGCGCCGGGCGCATCCGCCGCGCAGCAAGCAGGGTTTCACCGTCTTTCTGACCGGTCTCTCGGGTGCGGGCAAGTCGACGGTGGCCAAGGTGCTGCTGGCGCGGTTTCTGGAGATGCGCGACCGGCCCGTGACCCTGCTCGACGGTGACATCGTGCGACGCAATCTGTCGAGTGAGCTCAATTTTTCCAAGGAACACCGGGAGCTCAATGTGCGGCGTATCGGCTTCGTGGCCAGCGAGATCACCAAGAACGGAGGCATCGCCATCTGCGCACCCATTGCACCCTATCCGGAAGCCCGCACCTATAACCGTGAACTGATCAGCCTCTACGGCGGGTTCGTGGAAGTGTATATGAACACGCCGCTGACAGTCTGCGAACAGCGCGATCGCAAGGGGCTCTATGCCA
This sequence comes from uncultured Desulfovibrionaceae bacterium, assembly GCA_964651415.1. Taxonomy (GTDB): domain Bacteria; phylum Desulfobacterota; class Desulfovibrionia; order Desulfovibrionales; family Desulfomicrobiaceae; genus Desulfomicrobium. The sequence goes on along the minus strand of CAZYZA010000046.1, from coordinate 24,529 downwards.
AGGCCAGGGCCGGGATCATCAAGGGCGTGACCGGTATCGACGACCCCTACATCGCGCCCGAAAGTCCGGAGGTGACCATCGACACCACCCAGATGGCCCCCCAGGAAGCGGCGCAGACGATTTTGCTCTATCTGGAGGAACAGGGGTATATTCGATAGGATGCATGGCGCATCGAAAAAAGTCAGCCACCGTGATGCTGCCGCGAAAGACAATGGTGCCCGATCGCCGTTTCCGCCGACGTGTATCTTTCGGGGTTGGTGGGTGATGTCCGGCGCCTTCGCAGTGGATGACGACGTGTTGCCCTTGAATCTTTTCAGTTTTTTCCGATGATCAACTCGCCCAGTCGTCTTTTGGGCACATAATGCACCCCGGCATCGTCGCGGTAATACTTGATGGAGCCGTCCTCCGGCAGTTCGACGATGCGCACATCCTCCACCGGCTTGCCCAGAGCCAGCACCAGACTTATTTCCACGTCGTCCAGGCCGAGGATTTGTGACAACCGCTCGCGGTCGATGGCTCCGAGCATGCATCCGCCAAGCCCTTTTTCCACCGCGCCCAGCAGCATGGTCTGGGCCATGATGCCCTGATCGTGCTTGGCGAATTCCCAGGACTTGGCCGTGTTGACGATGACGATATACGCGGCCGGACGTTCTCCCTGGGCCGGGCCGTCCCAGTCCGGGAGATAGCCGGCCCATTTGAGGCAGGAAAAGATCTGCTCGTTGACGTCCGGATTGGTGCTGAGGACAAAGCGCAGAGGTTGCTTGTTGCCGGCGGACGGGCACAATCTGGCCAGCTCCACCAACTCCTCCAGGGTTTGCATGGCGACGGCCGCCTGCTGGTCAAAGCGGCGGTAGCTGCGATTGGCGAAAACGAGATCTTTGAGCATGGCGGTCTCCTAGGTGTCGTAGATGGCTTCAAAGCGGCTTTTGTACGCCTGGAACGTGTTGTCGAGGATGGCCTGACGTGCTCCGGCCACCACCTGAAGAAAATAGGCCAGGTTGTGGATGGTGTTCAGCCGGTAGGACAGAATTTCTTGGGCCTGATACAGGTGCCGCAGGTAGGCCTTGCTGAAGTTGCGGCAGGTGTAGCAGCTGCAGAGCGGGTCCAGGGGGCTGTCGTCCTCGGTGAATTCGGCCCGCTTGATGTTGACCTTGCCCTGTGATGTGTACAGCGTTCCGTTGCGGGCGTTGCGGCTGGGCAGCACGCAGTCGAACATGTCGATGCCGGCGTCGATGCCGCGCACGATGTCCAACGGAGTGCCCACGCCCATCAGATAGCGGGGCTTGTCGGCCGGCAGAAGCGGGGCGCTGTGATAGAGGATGTCCATCATCTCCGGTTTGGACTCGCCGACGCTCAGGCCGCCCAGGGCGTAGCCGTCAAACGGGATATCCAGCAGCTGGCGGATGCTCTCCTCCCGCAGGTCCTTGAAAAAACCGCCCTGGCCGATGCCGAACAGCAGTTGGTCGCCGACCCCTTGCGGATAGGCCTCGCGGCAGCGGGCGGCCCAGCGGGTGGTCAGGCCCAGGGAATTTTTGGTGTACTGGTAATCCGCGCCGTAGGGCACACATTCGTCCAGGACCATCATGATGTCCGACCCCAGGTTGCGCTGGATGGAGACGGCTTTTTCCGGGGTGAAGAAATGCTTGGAGCCGTCAATGTGCGAGGAAAAGGCCACGCCGTCCTCGGACAGCTTGCGCAGGCCGGACAGGCTGAAAACCTGAAACCCGCCGGAATCGGTCAGGATGGGACGGTCCCAGTTCATGAAGCGGTGCAGGCCGCCGCGCCGGGCGATCATCTCGTCGCCGGGACGAAGATAGAGATGATAGGTGTTGCCGAGGATAATGCGCGCGCCCAGGGTTTTGAGGTCTTCCGGGCAGACGGCCTTGACCGTGCCCTGGGTGCCGACGGGCATGAAAATGGGGGTGGGGATGACGCCGTGGGCCGTGTGCAGCTCGCCGGTCCGGGCCGATCCGTCGCGATGGTGAATGCTGAAGGTGCCGATATTCATGATCCGATGGGGGTTGAGGTTGTTTCAGGGGCAGCCGCCCCATGTCTGGGGCACAAGGCCAGCAGTTCGCACGATGGACATCGGGGCTTGCGGGCCACGCAGACTTCACGGCCGAAAAGCACCAGGTAATGGTTGACGTTGCCCCAGTCCCGGCGGGGGAAAAGGACCATCAGGTCCTGCTCGATCTTGTCCGGGTTGGTTTCCCGGGTCAGGCCGAGACGAAAGGAAATGCGCTTGACGTGGGTGTCCACGGCAATGCCGGCCTGGACGCCAAAGGCGTTGGCGAGGACGACATTGGCGGTTTTGCGGGCCACACCGGCCAGGGTCAGCATCTCCTCCATGGTTTGCGGCACCTGGCCGTCATAGACCGCGACAATGCGGCGCGCGGCTTCCCGCAAGTTTTTGGCCTTGTTGCGGTAGAAGCCCGTGGAGCGAACCACGGCCTCAAGCTCCGCCGGATCGGCGGTGGCCACTTCCCGCACCCCAGGCCAGGTGGCAAAGAGTCGGGGCGTGACCATGTTGACGCGTTTGTCCGTGCACTGGGCGGAAAGCATGGTCGCGGCCAGGAGTTCCCAGGGGGTGGACCAATGCAGTTCGGTTTGGGGGACGGGGTATCGTCTGGCCAGGAGTTCCTTGACGGCCCGCGCCCGCCTGGCAATGGATGGGGAGGGCATGGTCGGCTCCGAATCAACAGGGTTGCGGCGTGAGTCGAGCCTTGCCTGACAGTTTTTTTGTGCAACCTCAAGTTTTTTGCGGGAGGTATCCATGGAATCGGTACTGGTTTACATCACCACCCCCGACGTGGAGCAGGCGCGTCGCATCGGACGATATCTGGTGGAGAAGCGGCTGGCGGCATGCGTCAACATCCTGCCCGACATGGAGTCCCTGTACTGGTGGGACGGGTCGGTGCAGAACGACCGGGAGGTTGTGCTCCTGGCCAAAACCACGGCCGCGGCGGTGGAGGAACTGCGGGCCGCCGTGGTCGAGCTGCATCCTTATGAAGTGCCGTGCATCGTCGCGATCGACATGGTCGCCGGTCACGAGCCTTTTCTGCGCTGGATCCATGCGCAGGTGACTGCCGCCGGCAAGGGCACCGAAAACTGTTGACGGGGCAAAAAAAACGTTCATAGCAATGCGCAACGAATGATCATGGAGGATAGTCTTTTTCGTGAGGTTTCATATATTGACCTTCGGGTGTCAGATGAACGTGGCCGACGCGGACTGGCTGACCCAGTCCCTGACATCCAGGGGATGGACGGCGGTGGAGGAGGGGGACGCCCAGGTTTTTGTCGTGACCACCTGCAGCGTGCGGGAAAAACCGGAGCAGAAGGTGTATTCGCTGCTTGGTCGTCTCAAAAGCTATGTGGACGTCCGGCCTGAAACCTTTGTCGCTGTCGGCGGTTGCGTGGCCCAGCAGATCGGGGAAGAGTTCTGGCAGCGGTTTCCCTTTGTCCGTCTGGTGTTCGGCACCGACGGCACGGCCATGGTGCCGCAGGCGCTGGACAGACTGGTGCAGGATCCGGCCTTGCGGGTCAGCCTGCTCGATTTTCTGGATCATTATCCCGAACGCGAAGTGGCGGCCAATGCCGTTGTTGGTCCGCAGGCCTTTGTCAATATCATGCAGGGCTGCGATAATTTCTGCGCCTACTGCATCGTGCCCTTTACCCGGGGACGGCAGAAATCCCGCAACTCCGACGCCGTTGTGGCCGAGTGCCGGACCCTGGTGCGGGGCGGCGCGCGCGAGCTGACTCTGCTTGGACAAAACGTCAACAGTTACGGCCAGGACAGTCACGGGGACGGTACATCCTTTGCTCAGCTTCTGGAGCGGGTCAGCCGCATTTCCGGGTTGGAGCGCCTCAAATTCACCACCTCCCATCCCAAGGACATTGCACCGGAGGTGGTTCGGGCGTTCGGTTCCTTGCACAATTTGTGTCCCCAGCTGCACTTGCCGGTGCAGTCGGGGTCGGACCGGGTGTTGAGGGCCATGGGCCGCAAATATTCCCGGTCGCATTATCTGGATATTGTCCGGGAATTGCGCCGGGTCTGTCCGCAGATTGTTCTGACCACGGACATTATCGTTGGTTTTCCCGGTGAGACCAGTGCGGATTTTGAAGAGACCCTGTCGCTGATGCGCGAGGTCCGTTACGCGTCCAGCTTTTCCTTCAAGTATTCGGATCGTCCCGGCGTGCGGGCCGAAAAGATGGATTTCAAGGTGCCGGAAGACGAGAAAGCCAGGCGTTTGGAGAAACTGCAGCAGGAGCAGGACTGCCTCACGACGGAAGATTTGGAGCGGCAGGTGGGGGCTTCGGTCCAGGTTCTTGTGGAAGGGCGCAGCAGGATGCAGGGCAGCGAGGCGACGTTTTGGCGGGGCCGCGATCAGGGCGGTCGCATCGTCAATTTTCCGCACGCGGCTGCGGAATTGGCCGGCAAGATGGTGCCGGTTCGTATTGTGCAGGCGAAAAAGCACTCCCTTTTGGGGGAAGTTCGAGGTGAACCGTGGTAGAGATGCTGGTTTTTGGGTTGGCGCTGGACGAGGACTCGCAGATGCCGATCCTTATCCTCAAGGATAAAACGGAGGATGTCATATTTCCCATCTGGATCGGGGCCATGGAGGCCATGTCCATATCCATGGTTCTGAACAAGGTGGCCGTACCCAGACCCATGACCCATGACCTCATTTTGAGCATTCTGGGCAAGATGGATTCCCGGCTGGAAGCCGTCGAGATCGTCTCCATTCACGAGGGGACCTATTACGCGGAGCTGGTGGTCCGGACCGATGGCGGGGAACGACGCATTGACTGCCGGCCATCGGATTCCATTGCCCTGGCCCTGCGAGCCGAAGTCCCCATCCGGGTTTCGGAGCAGGTCATCGCCCTGAATAAAAACCTCCAGAAAGGAGCCTTTCAGGAAGTGGTCACGGGTGAGAACAGCGAGAAATGGACGGAGATTCTATCCAAATACAGTCTGGACGACATCAAGTACAAGATGTGAGTCATGATTGACCTGCATACCCATACGGTTTTCAGCGACGGGGTGCTGATTCCGGCCGAGCTGGCCAGGCGCGCCAAGGTTGCGGGGTATCGGGCCATTGGGATTACGGATCATGTTGACGCTTCGAACATGGATCTGATTCTGCCCCGGTTGACCGTTCTGGCCCGTGAGTACTCCGTGTTCATGGACTTGGCCATTGTGCCCGGCGTGGAGCTGACCCATGTCCCTGCGGCCCTGATGGGCCAGGAGGCAGCCCGCGCCCGGAGCCTTGGTGCCGGAATCGTGGTTGCCCATGGAGAGACCATTGTCGAGCCGGTTGAACGCGGCACCAACCTGGCGGCCATAGAGGCCGGGGTCGACGTGCTTGCTCATCCCGGTTTGATCACGGCGGCAGAAGCCGCCCTGGCCGCAGAACGCGGCGTGCTGCTCGAAATCACGACCCGCTCCGGTCATGCGTATGCCAACGGGCATGTGGTCCGAATGGCCCGAGCCCATGGCGTCGGCATGGTCATCAACAACGATGCCCACGCTCCCGGTGACCTGCTTGGCGAGGAGATGCGTCGCAAGGTCGCTCTGGGCGCCGGCATGACGTTGGATGAATATCGGCAGGCCGAGGACCGTGCCTGGACTCTTGTGTCCCGGTATATTTCGCTGTAGTGATGCCGAAATTTTTTGTACCAATAAATCTTTTAGTGTAAAAAAGGTGAATTATATGGAAGCAGTGCCGCAGATGGGCGTTGTGCAACAGGTCAATGTCACGCAACCGATTGATGTCATGCCCCAGCTTGGAGCCGCGACGCAGTTGGGTGGTGCACATAATTTCGGAGTTTGGGAGATGGTGGCCAATGCAACATTGGTTGTCCAATGTGTCATCGGCTTATTGCTGTTGATGTCGCTTATGAGCTGGTCGATCATCTTCTTCAAGATCATTCAGATCAATCTGGGTCGGCGCAAAGCCATTCAGGAGCGAGCCTTGTTTCAGAATGCCGCCAATCTGGCCGATGGAGTGCAGACCCTGCGGGAGCAAAGCGGATCCGCCCTGTACCCCATCGCCAAACGGGGACTGGTCGAATTCAGACGGCTGGAGCAGTCGGTCATCCACCCCAACCTGAAGTTCCGCGTGGCCGGAGACAACCTGCGCCGGGTGCTGGAACAGGGGGTCAGTGAAGGTCTGGGCGAAATGTCCAGGTCGTTGTCGTTCTTGGCCACATGTTCCAACTCAGCTCCGTTTATCGGCCTGTTCGGTACGGTCTGGGGTATCATGAACTCGTTTCACGCCATCGGCCAGATGAAGACCGCGGCCCTGGCCACCGTGGCCCCCGGTATTTCCGAGGCGCTGGTGGTCACGGCCATCGGCTTGGCCGTGGCCATCCCGGCAACCATTGCCTTCAACACCTTTCTGGGCATGCTCAACACGGTGCAGACGGAGATGGAGTGTTTTGCCAGCGAGTTTTTAAACCGGGCCCAGCTGGAACTGCCCTGGATGAACAAGCGGAGCGAATGATCCATGCAAGTATATTCGGGAAAGGGTTTTCTGGCGGAAATCAATGTCACGCCCTTTGTGGACGTCATGTTGGTTCTGCTCATCATCTTCATGGTCACCGCGCCCATGCTGACTCAGGGCGTGGAAGTCGACCTGCCGGAAACGCGTGCGGTCGAGGCCTTGCCCGAGGACAGCGACACGGTGGTCCTGCATGTCCTGAAGGACGGCACCATCAAGCTGGATAAATACGAGGTCCGGATCGAGGAGCTCGGAAATCATCTGCGACGCATGGAGTTCCAGCAGGGCAAGTTGTTGTATTTACAGGCGGATAAGGATGTGGCGTATGGCATCGTCGTCAAGGTCATGGCTGAGATCAGGGCTGCCGGCGTGCAAAAGCTTGGTGTAGTGGCGGAACCAGAGGATGAGAGATCCTAGGATAAGGCATTCCCGTGTTCAACTCGTTTCGTCATTTCAGCTGGATTATATCCATTGCTTTTCATGTCCTGGTGCTTGTGGGCGGCGCGTATCTGTCCACGGGCTCCCATGTTAAGATCGACCTGAACAAGCGGACCTATGCCGTGGACCTGGTCGGCGCACCGAACAAGGGCAAGGCCGGCGCCAAGGGTGCGCCCAAGCCCGATGCCCGGCAGCAGGAAGCAGCCCAGAAAAAGGCTCCGGCCAAGGAAGTTCCTGAAGCCAAGCCCACGCCGCCGGAACAGAAGAAGCCGGAGGTGAAACCGGTGCCTGTGGAAACGGCCAAGGCCATCCCGCTTGATACGGCCAACGCGACCAAGGTCGCCGAGGCCAAGCCGGCGGAACCCAAGAAGGAAGAACCCAAAAAAGAGCCGCCGAAAAAGGAAGAGCCGAAGAAAGAAGAGCCGAAAAAGGCTGAACCGAAGAAGGAAGAACCGAAGAAGGAAGAGCCAAAGAAGGAAGAACCGAAAAAGCAGGACCCAAAGAAAGACGATCAGGTTGCGGCCA
>CAZYZA010000046.1:0-16966 GCA_964651415.1 uncultured Desulfovibrionaceae bacterium | reverse complement strand
AAGAAGGAAGAACCGAAAAAGCAGGACCCAAAGAAAGACGATCAGGTTGCGGCCAAAACGGAAAAGCAGCCGTCCAAGGAGGATGTTCTGGCTCAGGCGCTGAAAGACGCGACCAAGGCTGCGCAGGGCTCCACCAGTTCTTCCGGGGGTACGTCCAAGGATGCCAAGGGCAGTTCCAAGGATGCTCTTGCCGATGCCCTGGCCGATCTCGGCCGGGAAGTTTCCGGGCGCGGCACCAGCGGCGACGGCACTGCCGAGGACGGTCCGGGCGAAGGCGTGTCCACGGGTAGTCTGGCCGATGTCTACGGCACTCGGGTCAAGGACGCCATTCGTCCTAACTGGCGTTTTCCCAGGTTTTCCAATGTTGCCCTTGTTACGACTGTCGAACTGAAGGTGAACAAGGCCGGTGATATTTTGGCCGCACGGGTGCTCAACGGTTCCGGTCGGTCCGACTTTGATGCTTCGGTCATGCGGGCCATCGAGGAAACCAAGCAGTTGCCGCCTCTGCCGGAAACATTGAGTGCAACATTGGTCATTAATTTCAATAGCAAGGATTTTTAGCAGGAGAGTGTGCTGATGAGGATCATTGTCGCGTTTCTGGCCCTCTTGGTCACGGTATCCCATGCCTGGGCTTCCAATGTGCTCAATATCGATATCTACGGACCGGGCCAGTCTCGGGTGAATTTGTTTGTGTCCGAGCCTTTGCCGAAAGACAGGGCCGGCTCGTTGGGAGCGATCCCCGCCAATGCTCCGGCGGACCTTCAGCAGCGGATCAACGCCAACTGCGCCTTTCTGCCGTTTTTCAACATGCTTTCGGCCAGGGATATCGTCGGCGGGCCGAATCCGGGCGGATACGCCGGGCTGGATATTGATTTCAATAAATTTCAGCTCTCACGGTCCGACGTGCTGGTCACCGCGGCCTGGACGCCCCGGTCCGACGGAGTCGGTGAGGTGGAACTCAGGGCCTACGAGGTCTACACGCGCCGCTTGATTGTCGGCAAGGGGTACAGCGTGGCCACTGCGCAGCAGATACCTGAGGTTGCGGCCCGTTTTTGCGCGGATCTGATGGAGGCTTTGACCGGGCAGGGAGATTTTTTTCGCTCCAACATAGCGTTTGTCAAAAAGGAAGGTCAGCGCAAGCAGATATACATGGCCACGGCGCAGGGCCTCAATATGCAGAAGGTGACCAATCTCGACGGTATCTGCGTCAGCCCGGCCTGGTCCCACGACGGACAGAAGCTGGCCTTTGTTTTTCTGGACAAGAAATACCACAATCTGTGCATCTGGGAACGCCAGACCAAGGCCCTGCAAAAAAAGAGACTTCCGGGGAACACCTTGATCTCTCCGGCTTTTACCAAGAGTGGCTCCGTGGCCATCAGTCTTGACTTTCGAGGCAACCCCGACATCTACGAACTGAATCAGGACTTCACCGTTGGGCGGACCCTGGAGCAGCATTGGGGCATTGATGTCAGCCCGGATTTTGATCAGTCCGGGCAGAATATGGTTTTTGTCTCCAACCGTCTGGGCAATCCGCACATTTTCTTGAAAAAGCTGGATTCCGGCGAGGTGCGCCGCGTCTCTCTGGCCGGAAAATACAACACTGGTCCGAGCATCAGTCCGGATGGTTCGCAGGTGGTTTTTGCCCGCATGGTCAATGGCAGCCACAAGTTATTTTTGATGGATCTGCCTTCAGGGGCTGAACGACAGTTGACTTTTGGCGGCGGTAGTGATGAAGATCCCACATGGTCTCCGGATGGATATTTCATCGCTTTTGCATCGAACAGATCCGGCCCGAGTCAGATTTATCTGACAACCAAGCATGGGGACCAACCAATTCTGATTCCAACCGGTTCCGGGGAAGCGACTTCTCCGGCCTGGGGGAAATTATAATGGCAGAGGCATACTAATTTTTTTTGTCAATGGAGGAAGTTATGAGGAAGTTGAGTGTTCTTGGTTTGATCGTGTTGGTGTTTTGCTTGGCAATGGCTGGCGGTTGCTCCAAGAAAGTGAGCTCCACTCCGACCGGCACCACTGCTGCTGGTTCCGGTGACGGTTCCACTGCAGGCCAGGGCGGATTGTCCGCCGAAGAACTGGAGCGTCAGAGACTCGCCCAGATCATTGAAAAGATTGCCGCAGACAAGATTTATTTCGCTTTTGATTCCAATGAATTGTCTCAGGAGTCCCGCCAGATTCTGACCGAAAAGTCAGATCTGCTCAAGGCCAATGCCGCCCTGAGTCTGCTGATCGAAGGTCACTGCGATGAGCGCGGCACCAACGAATACAACATGGCTCTTGGTGAGCGTCGCGCCCGCGCCGCCTATGAATTCCTGGTTCTGATGGGTGTTGATGCCTCCCGTCTGCAGATCATCAGCTATGGTGAAGAGTACCCCGCAGTTCAGGGTTCGAACGAAGACGCCTGGGCCAAGAACAGACGCGCAGAATTCAAGGCCAGCGCCAACTAAGTTTTTTACGATGGAGAAATTCTCCGCAAAAAAACCCGCTTCAAGCGGGTTTTTTTGTGTCCGAAAAACGATGTCCGGACCGCGTCACCTTTGAGCGGTATTGGCTGTGCCGTGCGTCTTGACGGACGATTGCACTTGAGCATGGCCGGGCAGACTGCACCAGACCGTCATTTCCTTGAAAATACGGAGGGTGCGTCCCTGTAAATGCTGATTTTAAAGATATTGCGCTGGCTCTGAAGGGGGTAGGGCCGCAGGAATGATTATTGGCATCCGCCGACATTTGTGCCGGGCAGCCCGGGGGGCGCTCAGAACGCGGTCAGCCAGGTCATGGCCAATCCGGCCGGAATCAGGGCCAGGCCGGGAATCAGGATGCGCGGCAGAAGACCGGCCGGGTCCTGGTGAAAGTACCTGCAGGTCATGAGATAGCAGATGTGCATGGGCGAGACCATGATGCCCGCGTAGCCGCTGTAGAGGCCGATGCTCATGATGACCGGGATCAGCTGGGCCTGTCCTGTGGACTGGGCCAGGCCGAAGAGCAGGGGAAAGGTGGCGCCGACAAAGGCCAGGGTGATGCCGGAGACAAAGCCGACGACAAAGGGCAGGATGACCGCCAGGACGCAGACGACGTTGCCGCCCCCCAGGGACGCGGCCAGGATGTCCACCACCTGCCCCTGAAACAGAATTTCCTTGAAGACGAAGATTGCGCCGACCACCCCGAGCAGGCTCATGGTGTTGTCCTTGAGCGCCTCCCGCAGCACGGCCGGCCATGAGGCTTTGGCCAGGAACACGCTGACGACGGACGCCAGGACAAGCGCGGCAATGATGCCGTATTCCATCGGTCTTTGCGGCCACATGCGCGCGCAGAACCACTCGCCGAGCACTGCGCCGCCGATGGCCGTGGCCAGCGGCAAGCCGTTGCGCCATCCCTGGTTGTGCGTTGGTTCGCTGGGAGCGGCTGCTAGACGGGGCGCGGCTCGCAATGCGGGTCGCAGGATGAAAAACCAGCCCAGCAGAATGCTGACCAGAGGCCCCGGCCACATGATGGCCACGACGCCCGTGACCGGAATGCCCGTCAGGGACGAGGCCAGAATCAGGCCCGGGTACAGCGGCCAGGACAGTTCCCAGATATGACGGAACCAATAGTTGATAAGGGCTTGTTCTTTGGACCCGATGGCCAGCTCCGAGGCGGCCTTTTCAACCATGGGCGCGGAGAAGATGGCCCCGCCGGGCATGGGCAGGAGTCCGATCAGAGCGGGAAAAAAGACCAGCAGCAATGATCGGGAGCGGATCTGTCCACGGATGGTGCGCATAAAGGCCGTTGACTGCCCTGAGGCCGAGTAGACTGCGCTGAAGACCAGGATCACGGCAATGATCAGACACAGGATGACGGTTTCCTCGGTCAGGAGCGCCGTGGGAATGGCCCGCAGCCAATCCATGACCGACAGATCAAAAAGAATGGCCAGGAGGAGGCTCCCAGCCAGAATGGACAGGCCCAGACCCAGCTTGAGGCGGATCCCGGCCAGCATGGTCGCAAAGACAAGAAAAAGGTAAAGTGAGGCCTGCACGAGGTTACCCGCAGCATTTCTTGAATTTTTTGCCGCTGCCGCAGGGGCAGGGATCGTTGCGGCCGACTTTGGCGGATTCGTTGCGCTGTGTTGCGGTTTCGTGTTCGCCGTCCAGATAGTACCAGCGGCCGTCCCGTTGCACGAAGCGGCTGCGTTCGGTCAGGGTCTGGTTGGCGCCGCGGTGTCGAAACGTGACTTTGAAGCGAACCTCTCCGCTTTGGCCCTCGGATGAAGCGTCCAGGATTTCCAGGCCGAGCCACTGGGTGTCACGGTTCCAGCGCAGCACGTCCTGGACGTGAAATTCGCCGCGGTGTTCCTCGACCATGGAGGCCCGCAGGTGGTCCATCTCGCCCTGGCAGAATGCAGTATAGCGCGAACGCATCAGGGCTTCGGGGCCGGAGGCGTTCTTGAGGTCGGTGATGATCGGTCCGCAGCAGAGGTCATAGGTCCGTCCGGACCCGCAGGGGCAATCCATGGGCGATCCTAGTGGTTGCAGTTTTCGTGGTCGCACAGCACGCTCTGGTCCGTGATTTCTCCGGCAATCCAGGCTCGCAGCACATCGCGGACATCGCCCTGGCAGCCGCGCACAACGGTGATTCCATGGCTTTTCATTTTGTCGATGGCTCCCTGCCCGATATTGCCGACAAGCATGGTGCCGACTTGCTTGGCTTCCATGGTCACGCCGACGGTTGACTGGCATCCGCAGCCCGAAGGTGGAAGAAATGTTTCCTCTTCCACGACTTCCCGGTCCGTGTTCAGGGTGAAAATGGTGAAGGCTCTGGCATGTCCGAAGTGCTCATCCACTCGGGTTCCGACGGTCGGTATGGCTATTTTCACGGTAAAACTCCTTGTATTTCACGATCACTTGCCCCTATGATCGAATTTGGGTCGCGTCAACGCAAGGCGCGGCCCACAAAAACATCAGGAGGAAGCTATGAGCGCAGGTAAACCCAAGCATTATCAGAAATTGCAGACCATGTATCCCGACCTGATCACTGCCGCCGAAACATTGGGCAAAACCGCCCAGGAAGCGGGCCCCCTGGCGGAAAAAGAAATGCATCTGATCCAACTCGGAGCTTCGGCCGCCCTGCGATCCGAAGGCGCCGTCCGCAGCCACGGGCGCAGAGCTCTGGCCGCAGGGGCCACGCCGGAGGAGATTCGCCATGCGGTCATTATCTTGACCAGCACCATCGGTTTTCCTACGGTTGCCGCGGCCCTGGATTGGTTGGAAAAAGTGTTGGACTGAACCATTCCCTTCCGTTTTTTTCACCGGCGGCCCCTCGGGGCCGCTCTTTGTTGGAGCCGATATGAGCACAATGGATTTCATCGCCACGGACAAGGCCCCGGCCGCCGTGGGTCCGTATTCCCAGGCCGTGCGGGCCAACGGCTTGGTTTTTGTCAGCGGCCAGCTGGGCCTTTTGCCGTCCACCGGGCAGTTCGCGGGGGCGGATTTCGAGTCCCAGACCCGTCAGGCTCTGGAAAACATGGCTGCCGTCCTGGCTGCGGCCGGGTGCGGCGTGCGGGATATTGCCAGCGTCGATGTCTATGTGACCGATCTGGCCAACTTCAAGCTGTTCAACGCCATCTACGACGCATTCATGGCAGGCCATCGTCCGGCCAGGGCGGCCGTGCAGGTTGCGGCTTTGCCCCTGGGGGCGGTGGTCGAGGTCAAATGCGTGGCCATGGCCCGTTGAACCATACGTAAGGACATCTCATGGTAAATAAAAGAACTCGGCGCTTCGGCGTTTTTCCGTCAGCCAACGAAGACGCCAAGGCTGCCCAGCGTCATGTGGACACCCCGCAATGCCTGTCCTCGTCGTATCGACTGGCCTTTCAGGATCAGGACTTTCTGCTGCGGCCGGAGCTGCGGCCCGTGCGGTTGCAGCTGGAGCTGCTCAAGCCCGAGCTGGCCCTGCAGGAGCAGCAGATCGAATCAACGATCGTCATTTACGGCAGCGCCAGAACTCTGGATTCCGAAGCCGCCGCTGTCCGGCTGGAAAAGGTGCTGGAGGGGCTGAAGAAAAACCCTGACGACCCTGTCCTGCAACAGGAGCTGGTCCGGGCGCGGACCGCCGTGGCCAACAGCCGTTATTACGACGAGGCGCGCAAACTCGGCCGGCTCATTTCCGAGAACACGGAAAAGTACAATCATGTGGTCATCACCGGCGGCGGTTTCGGCATCATGGGCGCAGCCAATCAGGGCGCCCACGACGTGGGGGCCAAAAGCATCGGCATGAACATTGTCCTGCCCTTTGAGCAGGAGCCCAACCCCTACATCACGCCGGAGCTGAGCTTTCAGTTTCATTATTTCGCCATCCGCAAGATGCATCTTCTGATGCGCGCCAAGGCTTTGGTGGCATTTCCGGGTGGGTTCGGGACCATGGACGAGCTCTTTGAAGCCCTGACCCTGATTCAGACCCACAAGGTCAAGCCCATCCCGGTCCTGCTTTTCGGTCGTCGCTTCTGGCAGCGGGTCATCAATTTCGAGGCGTTGGTCGAGGAAGGGACCATCAGCCCCGAGGATCTCAACCTTTTTCAATACGTCAGCACGGCTGAACAGGCCTGGGAAATCATTGCCTCCTGCAACCATCTGCCGGTCGACGGCGTCAAGGGCCGGCAGGAATAGCGACTTCCGACTTTGCGGGGTCTTGGTTCCGCCTCAGGGCGCGGTGTCCTGCACGGCTGCGTGCACGTCGGCCATGATCCTGCCTGACAATATCCGCATGACCCGGCTCATGGCTTCGGCCACCGAGCCGGGATTTTTTTTCAGACACGGCTCGGATTCTCTGTAGACGCGCTGGAAGACCACCATTTTCGGCACGTCAGCGGCCCGCAGGTCGATGAGGGTCACGGTCAGCTCGGCCGTGGCCAGCCATTGGTGCTCTTCGTTCACTTCCATCCACTCCTCGACCATGCCTTCCAGCTGGTGGGTGGCCGGCAGGGACGACCCCGGTCCGCCCACGGCCAGGAACAGGCCGCTGGCCAGCATGTCCCGGCGCAGGTAGTCCGCGACCAGGGCCTGGGGCGTGGCCCGCCACTGGTGATAGGCGTAGTCCTGGCGGCCGAAGGACAGGTCGCGGTAAATCATTTTGGTTGTGTTGAACTCCGGCGCTACGCCGAAACGGGTCAAGGTGATGACGGCCTTGGTCTGTTGGCCGCTGACCTCCGGGCTGTCGTATTCCAGCGTATAGTAACGGGTATCGGGCAGCGGCTGCCGCGTCGGGGCGCAGGCTCCAACGGCAAGGATCAGAAGGCAACAGAGGGCAAGTCGCGTGAGCATGGCAGACTCCTATTCTTCCACCGGCCGGGGCTTTCTGGGCTGGGAAAACAAAAGTTGGGACGGCTGATCCTTGACGTTGGTGATGAGGGCGTTCAGCCCGGCCGATGTCTGTTCCAGATTTTCGGCGGTGACGGCCAGGCGATCCTGCAGATCCTTGATGGTCGACTGCATCTGGAACAAGGTGGCATGACTCTGGCCCATGACCCCGTCGGCTTTGAGCGCCGTGCTGGCCAGGGACTGCATGGTCGTGTCGATGTGCGGTCGGTTGGCTTCGAGGGTGGCCTGGAATTGGGTCAGAATCTCTTCCATGCGTCCAAGATCGGCCGTGGCCTGCTCCATCAGCCGGCGGGATGCGAGTACGGTCTGTTCCATGTTTTGGGCCATGGATTCCATGCGTTTGGGGTTGGCCACGGTGTTGATCGTGGCCAGCAGGGTGCGGATGTCGGCGGAAATGGCACCGAGCTGGGCCTCGTCCATGACCGTGGTGACGGTGGTGAAAGCAGCCATGGCCTGGTCGGAAATGCCTTTGAAGTCAATTGCCTGGATCTTGGACGCGATTTCGTCGATTTCTCTGAATAATTTTTTGATATCCGAGGGCCTGGAGGCGATGACCGGGTAGGGCGGCGTGAAGCTCAGCTGCGGCGAAAGATCGGCGCTGTCCGGCCTGCGGCGGTCGATTTCGACAAACATGGCACCCGTGATGCCGACATTGGACAGGGCGGCCACGCTGTCATCGAACCGGTCGTCGTCACCGGCGTGTTCGTCGTCGACCATGATGACCACTTCGATCAGGTGATAGTCCGGGGCAATGCGGATGGACTTGACCCGACCCACGGGCACGCCGCGGTACTTGACCGGCGAGTCCACGCCCAGACCTTGCACGGACTCGTCGAAATAGGTGACGAAGATCTGCCCTTTGCGCAAAAAGGAGCTCATGCCCAGCCAGATGATGGCCAGGGTGGCCAGGGCCAGACCGGCCGTCATGAACAGGCCCACGGAAAAATTGACGCGAGCGGATGCCATTAAGCCTCCATTTCCGGCTGTCGATTGAAGAACTGACGCACAAAGGGGTGCGGGCTGTGGTCGCGCAGATGGCGGGGATCCCCGTCGGCAATGATGGATTTGCTGGCCTTGTCGAGCATGATGATCCGGCCGGCAATGGTGAAAATGGAGGACAGTTCGTGGGTGACAACGACAAAGGTCGTGCCCAGGGTGCGGTTCAGGCGCAGGATCAGGCTGTCGAGGTCGGCCGAACTGATGGGGTCCAGACCGGCGGACGGTTCGTCCAGAAACAGGATTTCCGGGTTGAGGGCCAGGGCGCGGGCAATGGCTGCCCGTTTCTTCATGCCGCCGGACAATTCCTCGGGCAGGTGGTGCTCAAATCCCTCCAGCCCGACCTGCCGCAGTTTGAGGCGCACCAAGTCGGCTATGGCCCGGGGAGGGAGCGCCGTGTACTCGGCAATGGGCAGGGCCACGTTTTCCGCCAAGGTCATGGACGAGAAGAGCGCCCCGCCCTGATACATGACGCCGATGCGGTCCAGAATCCGGCGGTAGCCGGCGGCGTCTTCGGGGTCCATGGGCAGGCCGGCCACCGTGACCTGTCCGGCCATGGGCCTGTACAGCCCCACCAGGTGCTTGAGCAGGGTCGACTTGCCGCAGCCGCTGCCGCCGAGAATGATGAAGATTTCGCCCGTGTGGATGTCGAAATCCAGGTTTTCCATGATGGTGCGTTCGCCAAAGCCCATGGTCAGGCCGCGCGCGCTGACTGCAGGAGTTGTCATGGTCGCCAATACCTCAAAATGATTGCCAGGATCGAATCGACCAGAATGACCAGAAAGATGCCTGTGACCACGGCCGAGGTCGTGGCCTGTCCGACGCTGGCCGCGCCGCCGCGGACCTGATAGCCCTTGAAACAGCCGACCGTGGCGATCAGGGCGGCAAAAATCGCGCTTTTGAACAATCCCCAGTTGATGTCGAAAATGCTCAGCGTGTTCATGGTCTGGGTCATGTAGGCCGTGGGCGTCAGGTCCAGGGCGGTCACGCCGATCAACAGCCCCCCGGCGATGGCGAACAGATTGGAATACATGGCCAGGAGCGGCACCACCAGCACTGCGGCAATGATTTTGGGCGCGACCAGAAACATGGCCGGCCGAAAGCCCATGGTCACCAGGGCGTCCACTTCCTCCGAGATTTTCATGGTCCCGATCTCGGCGGCAAAAGCCGATCCGGAGCGGCCCGCGACAATGATGGCCGTCATGATCGGTCCCAGTTCCCGCACCATGGCCAGGGCCACCAGCGAGGCGACATAGATGTTGGCCCCGAACTGCTGCAGCTGGACCGCGGACATGAAGGCCATGATCAGCCCAAGAAGAAAGCTGATCAGGCCGACAATGGGCAGGGCGTCCACGCCGACGCGGTGCATGTATTCGATCGTGTCTTTCCAGCGCAGCCGGCCCGGATGACGCAGCAGGGACAACAGGGTCAGCGTGACTTCTCCGACAAAGAGCACGTGTTGCCTGGACTGGTCGATGACGTGCATGGTCTTCATGCCGAACCGGGTCAGGATGTTCGGGGTCGGTCGCGGGGGCAAGGCGGCCGGCGCGGCTTCTCCCAGGCGCAGAAAGCCCAGAAGCTCCCGGACATGGTCGGGGATTGAATCCAGGACCAGGGTCGCGCCCTGTTCCGCCGTCAACCGTTCCAGGTGCATGATGATCAGAGCGCCGCAATCGTCCATGCGCCGGATGGCCCCCAAGTCGACGCGGATGGTCCGGGGCAGGGGACGGGGCAGCTTGTTCAGTTGATGCAGGATGTCCGGAGTTGAGCGCAGATCCAACGTTCCGTCCAGAGCAAGCAGCAGCTCGGACGGTCTGTGGGTTATGGTCAGGGATGCGGTGGTGGTCATGGTGTACTCGGGGTGCGATTCTCTGCGCATAGCCCAGAGGGTATGCGACGTCCAGACGGACGGGTCGGGTTTCGTGTTTTGCGCCCTTATTCTCAATGTTGAATCCCGGCGCGGTGTGTGCCAATAAAGGCGGCAGCAGGCAAACCCTTTTGCGAGAGTGCTGCTCTTTGCCGCCACGGCGGCCAACATCCAACCGGATATCTTCTATGAATTTTCGTGTTATTCTCTGTGTCAGCGTGATGATCCTCGGTTTCAGCGTGCCGGTCCGGGCCATGCAGTCCATGCCGGAAAACCTTTATCCGGGATTGGAATATCTGTTGTCCATGCCGGCTTCCGATGCCGGAGTCGTTGCGGAAAACCTGTCTGAAGTTGTTGATTTTGTTCTGACCACGTCGGCTGATACCAGCATGACCATGCAAAGCCGGGACAAGGCGACCGGCGCTTTCCACTCGTTTGTCGTCAAAGGCGATCTGCAGCGGGTGGTGGATTATGTCTACAACCCCGATATCCCGGTGTATGTGACCATGCCGTCGTCGGTGCGCGAGCAGGAATGGCTGTCGCCCCGGGCCCGGGAAGGACTGGGGCGGCTGCCGGCGGCCATAGGCAGCCTGGAGCCGTACGTTTTTCGCGGCGTGGAGCGGGAGATCATCACCCCGGACGCCAATACCGGCGGCTACTACGCCTATCGTCAGGATCGGGCCGTGATGGTTTTCCAGGGGCCGACCGGGCCGGTCCTGATATCCGTGGGATGCCAGAACGATCCTTCGGAAGTGGGGCGCAAGGGTGTTGTGGTCGGTGACGATTCCAACTGGAACTACCTGTACTCCGATGAAACCGGCTTGACCAAGACCGGCCTGGGCTGGGTCGATTCCTACATGTACAACGCCCACTCCATTCTGGTCTTTGTCGCCGACACCCGCAGCGGGGTGGTCCGCGTGGGTTCCTTCAAATGGCTGAACGCGGGCTGGGCCGGGATGAACATGGTCAAGCCGGTGCACATCGTCAACGGCATCAAGCGGTTTGCCGCGGACTTCACCACGGTGCTCGAAGCCGACCGTCTGCCCAAGACAGTGGAACTGGCCGGGATGTACAAGGAGTTGAAAGCCGACCAGCCGGAGCGATTGCGCGAACTGGTCTTGCCCTATGTGCAGGCCATTGCCGAATCCGACGACCGGGCCGTCAAGTCCGCTCCGTTCAAATCCCTGCTTGCTTCGGGAGAGTATCTGCAAAACATGAGTCAGGCCGAGATGGTCAAGGTTTTGCTGCAGGAATACATTAAAAAGCATGTCGGCCGCGAGACGGTGCTCTACGTGGCCCAGGCGTCCCCCGCAGGACCGGCCATGCCCTGAACCGAGGCTTCCCGATGCTCAAAGTCGTCACGTTTCTCGTCTGCCTGGCGGCGATCTGCCTGTTCCTGGCCCTGGGGCAGAAGTCCAGGGCCAACAATGTTTTTCATCTCATGACCGCGGTTCTGTGGATGCTATTCATGTTCGTCGGCAACATGGTGCTGCCGGATCTGGAGCTGGTTTCCGGTGACCAACGGTTGCAGGTCGGGATCATGCTGGCCTGGCTGGGGGTCTCGCACCTGCTGGCCCGTGGTTGCATCCGGCTTCTGCGCCGCAAGGCGAGGATCTGAACATGCCTCGCGACGAGTCCAGGGAAACCGGTCGGGCCAGGGCCATCCGCCAGGAAGCTCTGGACCGTCTGGCCGAGCGCGACCGGGCGTCCCTGCCTGCCGTCCTGACCGAACTGGCCGAACTCAAATCCATGGTTGCCGCCCAGCAGGCCCGCATTGACGACCTGACTTCCCTGGTCACGGAGCTGCTCGGCCATGTGCGGACCGAGGGCCCGCCGGCTTCCCTCCCCCGCCCGCTTTCTCCTGAAAAGCGCATGCTTCTGGAGCGTATCCGGGAATTGCGCAACCGGCATCTTTCCTTTGCCCAGATCCTCGCGATTTTCATCCAGGAGCAGGTGCCGACCCTGTCCGGCCACGGACAGTGGTCCAAGGGCACCCTCTGGAACCTGTGGAAGAACCACCGGCACCAGCTCTGAGCCGTCGCTCACCAGCCCCCAATGGGCCGGGGCTGCCTTGAATTTTCCGGGCGTCAGCCGCCCGCAGACCTCTTCCGGCAAGTCCCGGACGTTTTTTTACTCCTTTTTATTCGCAGAGGTGGAAATGAAGAAACTACTTATTGCGGTCCTGCTCCTTGGCGTCTGGTTTAACGGCGCTTTTGCCCAGTCAGAGCTGGAGGCTGCCCATGCCGCCTATCTGCAGGCCTTTGAGCGGTACACCAGGCTTGTTTCCGGGGACCCGGGCCAGAATTTGCACGGCGAGAGCCTTGCTGCGGCTCAGCAGAAAGCATTGGCCGAATACAGGGCGAGCTACGCTCGGTACAAGGAGCTCAGGGAGAAATCCGGTTCGGGTCAGGCGGCCGACTCGCGTGCAGCCGAGGTCGGATCAGGTCCGGCAGGGCCTCTGCCGACTCCGACGGACGGGATCGAAGGTATCGTTTCCATTGACGAAGCCGGTGTCACGGCACTGGACGTGTCCCCGGCAAGAGGCCTGAGAGTCACGGCTCCCGACGGGGCCCTCGACCGGGAACGAAATTTTGAGGCCAGGGGGCTGAGTGCCGAGTATCTGGATGAAATTTTTAATAAATTCCCTGATAAAAGCGTGGTCCCGCTTGGTGGTTTTCATCTTGACAGCGGCATGACCGCTGATGACCGTTTTCACATGCCGGTCGGCCTCAGCTTCAACCTCCGCGAGTTGGGCGTTCCCGAGACGCTTGTGGACAAAGTGCAGCTGGCCCACGTTGATGCGGCGGGCCGGCTTCGTCTGCTGCGTTCCCAGTTGAGCGACGGGCAGCTTTCGACGCAAATCCTTCACAACGGCGTCTTTCTCTATGTCCTGCTCCGGGCCAGTTTTGTCGCGGTCGTGGCCTACGGCCATCACGAAGGGGTTTTTGACCGGGAGATCGCCGATTATCCCGACGGCTGGGTTAAGGGGCTTTACACCACGTTACAGTGGCCTCCGGGCGCCCGGCATCGCTACGTTCTGCACTATCCGGCAGCCTGGCCCATGGCGAACGCCCAGGTTGTGGAAATGTATCGTCAGCGCTCACGCCAGTTGATCACGCGCTACGGCCTCCATGACGCCAAAGACCGCTATGCCGCGCAGGCCATGATGGAGCGGCTGTCCCAGGACCAGGAATACCGGCAATTGCAGGCAACCATGAGCGAGAAGCAATGGGTGCTCGACAATTATCTTCCCCCGGCGGCGGGCAATGTTGCCCGCGCCCTGGATCTGGCCGTGGATTACGTGGACGGGCGGGGTTTCAGAAGTCCTGGCGTGCTGGGTGTGCCGTGGTTGCCGGACGTTTACGTGCAGCCGACATCCATGGGGCCGAATCTTTACGGCGAGGCCCGCAATGCCTGGACCACAAGGGCGTTCATGGTCCTTGATGGGACCAAGGTTCCGGACCTGCCGCCGCAACAGATGAATCCCGAACAGCAGAGGCAGTTCGCCGCGCTGAAGACCACGGCCCTGCATGAGTATTTTCACCTGGTGCAGTCGGCCTACACCTTTGTCGATCGAGTGAGTCAACTCTGGTTTGCCGAGGCCACGGCGGTCCAGTTCGAGGCGGAGGCGGGCAGGGATTACATCAGCAGGGGCTGGGCCAACGATTGGGATTACACCACACGCGGATATTCGACATTTGCGCAAGCTCTGGAGCAAACGTCGGGACCACAGGACGCGTTGCAGCAGCACGGATACGGAGCCGCGTATTTCCTTGAGTTCCTGCGCGATCGGCACTACCGCGCCAATCCGCACGCTTTTCTCGTGCGCCTGTACGACGACTATGGGCGGGTGCGCGGAGGCACGATCAAAAGCCTGGTCAATGTCGTGCCGGGAGGGACTGCCGGTCTGGAAGGGGATTTCCGGGTTTTTGCCCGTCAGATCCGCATCAACATGGTCAGTCTGGGACACAGCGCAGTGCTGAGTGCCAATAAGCCGTTCCATTCCTGGCAGTTCGAGAAAGCGAGTCCTCTTTCCGCGCCGGGATTGCGCGTGAACATTCCCCAGGCCGTGGCTGCGGAGCTCGGGCCGGAAGGCAAGATCGTTCTGCGCGATTCGAGCGGATTCATGGAAGAGACGGAAGTGGCCTGGTCGCTGGACCGGACAAACTGGCAACCTCTGAGTGCCGGTAAGCCCACTGCGCTTTCCAGTTCGCTGATTCCGGCAGTCAGAAACCATATGCTGGCATTGCAGCGTATTGAACCGTACATCGCTCCGTCTCCCACCCCGGCTGCCGGAAAAGGACAAGCCGCAACAGACGTCTACCTGCTCCTGCCGCCGAAACAAGGGCCGCAAATGCGACAGGAAACCGACAACCTGCAGCTTGAAATTCCGGCCAGTCCGCTGGTCTCTGCCCCGGAACCAGCGGGCATGGGGCATTATATTCAATCTGTGGAGATACGGATCGGTAACAGCGGGAACGGCAAGTCGGCTACGGTCTGGGCCGACAGGGGAAACAAGGGTTTTGCAACCAGGCTGCCTGTCAGCCGGCTCGCGGATACGCTGGGGGCCGGAAATGAAGACGAGGTCGAGATCACGGCCCGTTTCCGGGAGTGCGCGCACAAGGGGCAGGGGATATTTGGCCCCTGGAGTCCGGAAACGGTCTTGGTGCTCAAACTGCAGGACGCGCCCAAGCCCAAGGAAGCCAAGCGAGTCTGGGTCCTGGAATCGGTGACCATGGTCGACATGCACGACGGTGAGAAAATTGTTCGGGAAACAAGCGGTGATCAGGCTTCGTCTCTTGCCCAGACGCGCACGGGGAAATGGATACCGCCGGGTTCCCAGACCCAGCAGATGGTCGAGTTCCAGTACACGGCCTCGGGCAGCTGGAATGTGCCGAAGGTGCTCACGCCGGGCGAAAGCGTCGGGGTGTCCTTTGCAACGTCCGTGCAGTCGAATGGGCCGCCGATGGATTCCCATGTTGCCGCCCTCTTTCCACCCTGGGATATTCCCCCGGCGGAGAAAAAAGCGCCGGCCTCTCCCATGGCGTTTGCCCCCCGCTTGTTCGACGCTACGGCCAAGGCCAGCGGCGATGCGAACAAATCCGTCACGCTTTATGTGCCGGAGGGCGGCGCGCCGGGGGCTAGCGTGAGCTTCTCGTTCAGCCTGAGGGTTTACCCGCTCGGGGCGCGCACGCTGACCGACAGCGCCAATCTCATTGGCTCAAGAACCTATCGGTATGTGCTGAAGGAATAGCGGCGTAAAAAACCGGGGCTTCTTGCCGTGGACGGGCGCGAGACCTGGGGTCAGGGCGTGAATCCGGGTTTCCGGGCTGTTCGGTTTGGAGAAGGGCCTTGCCCTGATGCGCGTCCCGATGCCTGGGGGGTCTGGTCAGTAGGCGTTCATCTCGTCGAGCAGATTCGGCCTTTCCTCCAGCATATCCAGCAGGGCGTCCACGACTTCCGGGTCCAGGGCCAGGCCGCGTTGAGCTCGCAGTTCGTTCAGGGCCGCGTCGCGACCCAGGCCGGGGCGGTACGGGCGGTGGGAGGACATGGCTTCAAAGATGTCGGCCACGGCGATGATGCGCGCTTCGGGCAGGATGCTTTCGCCGGTCAGGCCTCTGGGGTAGCCGCTGCCGTCCAGTCGTTCGTGATGCTGCAGGATGATTTCGGCCACGGGCATGGCAAAGGGAATGTCCTGAATGATCTGGTGCCCGATCTCCGGATGATAGTGCATGAGGCTCATTTCCGCCGCGCGCAGGCTGCCCGGCTTGGCCAGAAACTCGGCCGGCACATATATCTTGCCGATGTCGTGCAGTTTGGCGGCGGTCTCCAGGCCCGTCTGCCGCTCCGGGTTGAGGCCCATGCGTCGGCCGATTCCCCCGGCCAGTTTCGCCACCCTGACCTGATGACCGGCCGTGTAGGGGTCGCGGATTTCGGTCATGCGGGCCAGGGCCTCCACGGTTTTGTCCAAGGTGTTCTGGAGCATGACCAGACGTTCGGCCTGGAGAAACTCCTTTTCCTTGTGGTCGGTGATGTCGCGCAGCATGCCGAAAAGTTTCCAGACCCTGTCCCCGTCCCGGAACGAATCCACATACTGAACGATCCAGCGGATGCCGCCGTCGGGCAGGACGATGCGATGCTCGGCCTCGCGAGTCTGCCCGGAATCCTTGCAGTCATGGAACAGGTTCAGCAGTCCTGCCCGGTCTTCGGGGTGGATGGACGCGAAAAGGGTGCCGTAATCGTTGCCGTCTTCGGGTGCGCAGTGCATGATGCGCTCGAAGCTGGTGCTCCAGCGCCATGTTCCCGCCAGAATGTCCCATTCCCATCGGCCGATGGTGTCGGTGCGGGAATGCAGGGCTTTTTTGGTCGCCTGCAGACGCAGCGCGCCGAGATACTGTTCAAGGATATCGCGCAACTGGACCGCATCCATGGGCTTGGTCAGAAAACGGTGAATCTGTCCCGCATTGATGGCTGCAATGACCCGTTCCAGGCTGGCCTGGCCGGAGAGGATGATGCGGACGAGATGGGGATGACGCCGGCGGACAATGGCCAGAAATTCGGAACCGGACATGCCGGGCATCATCTCGTCGGCGACAACAATGTCCACCTCCCCGGAATCGACGATCTCCAAGGCCTGAAAGCCGGATTGGGCATACAGGGTGCGAAACGGCGCGTTATGCAGGGCTCGGCGCAGACCGTCCAGCACCGCCGCTTCATCATCGACAAAAAGAACCGTTTG
>CAZYZA010000045.1:0-27407 GCA_964651415.1 uncultured Desulfovibrionaceae bacterium | reverse complement strand
CCGAGCCTCGTCGCGCAGCACCCGGCGCTCTGTTTCCGTAATACGCATGTCCCTTCCTCACCCCCGGAAAACATTGGGTACGTCTTCCTTTGCGGATTACTCCGTTTTCATTCTCAATCTCGACTCGGTGAATGCCCTGGAACTGCAGTCCATCACCATTCCCTCTCGCTACCCTTGCCTGCGAAAAATACTTTTCTCGACCCGTCCAATGTGAGCAAGCAGTTCCTCATTGTCGATATGATGGCCAGTGATGGGTCGTTGAGGCCAAGAACAAGCAAATTTCTCTCACTTTCTCTTCAAAAAAGGCCCATAGTTCAACCTTAGAATTGTCCCGCCTGTCTTAAATCAAGCTGCATTTATGCATAACTCAAAAGAATTATTCCGCTTTATTCTTTCATCCATCATTTTGAACGAATGCGATATTTTTTCAGACGGCTTGTGGACCTCCACAGTATGGGGTGTTCTATCATTCCGGCGTCAAGCACGGCCCGTACGACCTTGTTGAGCTGCCCCGATACCCTCTTCTGTCCAAGTCGAGCTGAAATCTCGGCCTTGCCTGCCGGCCTTTGATGCTCACGCGACCTCCCAACCGACGATCTGTCGCTTGGTTTTGGAAAACTCGATACCGACTTCGATGATCTTTACTCCTGGCGCACGGTATTTGACCGCGTAATCCTTGGCTTTGAGCTGGGCCAGGGCCTCGCCCGTAGCGGTGTCGCCGTCGATAACTTTGAATTCCAGCAGATACACCAGAGAGCCCATGCGGATGGCCAGATCGCATCGGCCATGGTTGGAAACGTCCTCGCCGATCAGGTCCAACCCCAGGGCCGCGAGATGGCTGTAGAAGACACTGGCAAAATAGCCTTCGTACTGGGCAATGGGGTTGTTGCGGTACCAATCATGGGGGATAGCGGCGTAGAGGCGTTCGAAATGGGAGTGTAAACCATTGGCTTCGCCGCAGGCCAACATATCGTAGAGCTCCATGGCCATGACCGGCAGGGCATCGGCTTTCGGATGCCAGGCTTCCAACAGCAGCGTATTGAGGGCGGCCCGTACCTCTGCGTTGGGCACGCGCAGCGTATAGAAAGTGCGCGCACCCTTGCGCTGTGATTCAACGATGGACACATAGCCCGTCTGCCAGAGCATGGCCTCGATACGGATGTGATCGACATCAAATGTGGAAAGCAGCAGCTCATCGGCGAACATTTCTTCCAAGTTCGGCGTGAAATATTGCCTCGTTTTAAGCCAGTCGACGAGAAAGGTCGGCGTGCCGGTCTCGAACCACCAGGCCCGGAACTCGCGCTTGTCAAAGAGCAGGAGCACATCGAACGGATTGTACACCCCCTCGCCAAGCCAACGGTAGCCGTCGTACCAGCGTCGGATTTCCCCGCGCTCCAGGCCGGGCAGTTCCGGGGCAAAGACCGTGTCCAGGTCGGCCTCGGTGTACCCGCAGATGGCGGCGTATTCCGCCGAAAGGGTGATGTCGCGCAAGTTGTTCAAACCGGAAAAAATACTGACCTTGCTGAACTTGGAGACCCCGGTCAGAAAGACAAAGTGCAGGTGGGGGTCCTGACCTTTGATGACCGAATACAGGTTGCGCAAACCCTCGCGCATGTCGCGGGCAATGTCCGGGGCGGTCAGGTTGTCGAGGATGGGCTTGTCGTATTCATCCACCAGGACCACGGTGCGCCGGCTGAATTTGAGGGCGGCTCTTTGGATCAGATCGCCGAAGCACCCGACAATGTCGCCGTCGTCATCGCAGACCACGCCCAGGGTCTGGGCGTTGGCCCGGAGCTGCTTGACGATCCGGGCATCAAGTTGCTCCCGGCTGGTCAACCGCCCCTCGGCAAAACTGATGCGGATGACCGGATGGATTCTGTCCCAGTCCCAGTGATCTTCGAGATACAGGCCGGTAAACAGTTTTCGGTTGCCGGCAAAGGCCTCGCCCAGGGTGTCCAGAAACAGGGATTTGCCGAAACGTCGGGGCCGGGACAGGAAATAATACTTTCCCCCCTCGGCCAAGCGGGCCACGTAGGAGGTTTTGTCCACGTAATAATGGCCTTCTTCACGGATTTCCCGAAAATTCTGGATGCCGATGGGCAATTTTTTACGCGTCATTCAACCACCTCGCAATTCGCCATCGCCTCTGCCGAGCCACCCCTCAACTTCGCGCATGTTGTCGACGTAAACGATACGTGGCTCAAGAAATCCCCATAGGCCAGCTCGATCCCTTCCGACAACGTAACCCTTGGTCGCCAATCCATTTCTATCATCCTTGAAACATCAAGAAGCTTTTGCGGCGTTCCGTCCGGCTTGCTCAAGTCAAATTCAATCTTCCCTTCAAATCCCACAGCCTTCGCCACGGTTTCGGCCAATTCGGTAATGGTCAGGTCCTGACCGCAGCCGATGTTGAGCAATGGAGGCTCCTGATCGTTGAAGAGCGTCTCGGTATTTCCGGCTTCGTCCATCATCAGAAAGACGCAAGCACCTGCAAGGTCGTCGCTGTAGAGAAATTCACGGCGTGGGGTGCCAGTGCCCCAGACTGTGAAACTCCTGTCGCCCCGGACTTTGGCCTGGTGGGCCTTGCGGATCAGGGCGGGCAGAACGTGACTGGTTTGCAGGTCGTAGTTGTCGCCGGGGCCGTAGAGGTTGGTCGGCATGACCGCCAGATACCGCGTGCCGTACTGGCGGTTGTATGCCCAGCACATCTCAATGCCTGCGATTTTGGCCACGGCATAGGGCCGGTTCGTGACTTCCAGCGGGCCGGTCAGCAAATAGGATTCGCGGATGGGCTGCGGGCATTCCCGAGGGTAGATGCAGCTTGAGCCCAGGAAAAGCAGGCGCTGCACGCCGACCAGATACGCGCTGTGAATGAGGTTGGTTTGGATAGCGACGTTTTCGAGTATAAACTCAGCGGGGTATGACTTGTTGGCATGAATGCCCCCAACCTTGGCTGCGGCCATAAAGACGTGATCTGGGCGATTACTCTCGAAAAAGGCACGTACCGCGGCCTGATCCATCAGATCCAGAGATTCCAGGTGCACGCGCCCTTTGGCTACAGGACCGAAATCCGGAGCCTTGCGGTGGATGGTGCCGAGGATGTTTTCAAAGCCTTGAGCCAGAAGAGCGCGCACCAGGGCGCTGCCGACCATGCCTGCTGCTCCGGCCACGAGAATCTTGTCAGCCTTCATCATCATGATGCCCGCGTCCTCACTCCTGCGGCGTGTTGACGCAAAACCCCGCCCGCACGCACAGCTCTTCCTTCTTGGCCTCTTCTAGGTCCGCACGGACCATTTCGGCAACCAGTTCCCGGAAGGTGATCTTCGGCTTCCACCCGAGCTTCTCCTTGCCTTTGGAAGGATCGCCAAGCAAGGTCTCCACCTCTGTGGGTCGGAAATAGCGCGGGTCCACTGCCACTACGGTCCTGCCGTTGGCTGGATTGACGCCTTTTTCGTCCACGCCTTGGCCGGAAAATTCGATGGTCATGCCCAGTTCCCCGGCCGCGACCTGCACGAACTCGCGCACCGAGTGCTGCTCGCCGGTGGCGATAACGTAATCATCCGCAGTGTCCTGTTGGAGCATGAGCCACTGCATCTCCACGTAGTCTTTGGCGTGACCCCAGTCGCGCAAGGCGTTGAGGTTACCCAGGTACAGGCAGTCCTGCAGCCCGAGGTGGATTCGGGCCAGGGCGCGGGTGATCTTGCGGGTCACAAAGGTCTCGCCGCGCAGGGGCGACTCGTGGTTGAAAAGAATGCCGTTGCAAGCGTAGATGCCGTAGGCTTCGCGATAGTTGACCGCGATCCAGTAGGCATAGAGCTTGGCGCAGGCGTAGGGTGAACGCGGGTAAAAGGGGGTTTTTTCGGTTTGCGGAACCTCCTGCACCAGACCGTACAATTCCGACGTCGAGGCCTGATAAAAGCGGGTCTTTTTCTCCAACCCCAGGATACGAATGGCCTCCAGCATGCGCAACGCGCCCAAAGCGTCAACGTTGGCTGTATATTCCGGCGTTTCAAATGATACCTGTACATGGGACTGGGCGGCGAGGTTGTAGATCTCGTCGGGCCGGACCTGCTGGATGATGCGGATCAGGTTCGACGCGTCTGTCAGATCGCCGTAATGCAGAAAAAATCTGCGTCCCTGTT
This sequence comes from uncultured Desulfovibrionaceae bacterium, assembly GCA_964651415.1. Lineage (GTDB taxonomy): Bacteria > Desulfobacterota > Desulfovibrionia > Desulfovibrionales > Desulfomicrobiaceae > Desulfomicrobium. Next base: position 23,265 of record CAZYZA010000045.1, on the reverse strand, counting down.
CGTGTGGGTCCTGGTAGAGATGATCCACGCGGTCCGTGTTGAAGAGTGAAGCTCGACGCTTGATGCCATGGACTTCGTATCCTTTGGCCAGCAAGAGTTCTGCCAGATAGGCTCCATCCTGACCCGTTATGCCGGTGATCAGGGCTTTTCTTCCCTCAACTGAATTCATGCTTTCTCCCGTTACTGCAAAAGGAGCTGCCTAAGATAATGGTTCCCGGTCAGCTTGCGTTCAAAAAGCACAACTGGCGCTTGTGTTGCACGGGTTGTCTGGATTGTCGACATCCAAAATTTTAACAGGAATTTCTCAAAACGCCGGGACCGGGACAAAAAAAGAGTAATTTCCACTCTTGTCGGGACGAGCGACAAAAGGAATTTTGACCACACAGCAATTGTCGTCTTCGCGGGTCATGGCGAAGGACTGGTTGCCCAAGGGAAGATGTTTGCTGGTTTTCATTTTGATTCAGAGGAAAACATTTTGCTGAGAATGGCTGCCTTGGTTAAACCACCTTCCAATGCGGTCTTTGCAGAAAAGTCTGCTTGCAATCCTCAAACTCCTGAACGTCAAGGACCAAGATTCTGAGTTTTCGACGGATTTTGCCTTCGGTGATCCGGACATAGTCCTGCAGTCTATCCGCTTTGACGCTGCCGACGATGAGCAGGTCAATGAGGCCCGAATCCTTGCCCAGAGCGTAATCATCCAAAATGAATACAGCTCTAACGTCACCCAGGTCCGCCCGAACTTCTTCGATGACCCGGTCAATGCCCAGGCTCTTTTTGACGATGGAGTGCAGTTCCGGAAAAATGGGGTGCTTGGTGTTGGCCCGGAAAAACAGGGACCGCCCCTGCTTTGATTTTTCCAGATAGCCCGCATCTGTCAGGTTATCGAGTTCTTCCTTGACCGCGTTGGGCGAAACGCCGAATTCTGTTGCCAACTCCCTCAGATAACAGGACACATCAGGGTTCAGGAATAGTTTCAGCAAAAGCTGGATACGTGTCCTGGATGAGAAAAGTTCAGATAGCATGAATGCTTTGTACAGCTATATTGAACGATACGCAACAGGGGCGTCCACTTTCCGCTTCGAGTTGTGTGCGTCACGTTCAGCAAAGCACAGGTATTGAACAGGAATAATCACCATGGCGACATTGATTCTCGGGTTACGAACATGCTGCGAACATATCGGCAACAAGAGTTCTTGTGCCCTTGATGGGCTGTCGATTATGTTCATAAACGCTCATCACTTTGATTTATAAGAAAATATTTGCAAACATTCGGGGGGGCGTTTGTTCGTTAACGTTCAGCAGGGCTGGGCCGCGGGTGTTGAGCAATCACCTTTAGGTATCGGAACTGTTCAGCCGGGTCTGGGGGATGAGGCGCCAAGGAATCGTGCCTTCTGCGCGAGGGGGTATTCTCCGAGGTGCTGGCGGGCTGTAGCAGGCTATGTATGGGGTCTATTCTTTCCGTTGGTTAATGATCATCGCTCCCCTTTTTCAAGGGGAGCGCGGTTAATTGCGCCAATGTTCGTCAGTGTCTTTCATGAGCCAGACGTCGGAGGTCTTCCGCAGTGAAGAGGTACGGCTCCCGGCAGAACTCGCAGGTAATGGTTGTGTCCTCGGGTTGTTTGGCCAGATCCTGGATTTCGTGTGCGCCTAGCGTGATCAGCGCCTGCTCAATGCGGTCGCGGGAGCAGCTGCAATGAAAGGCCACGTCCTGGTGTCCCAGAATATCAAACGAAATATCGCCGAAAATTTGATCAAGCACATCCTTGGGACCGGCTCCCTCGTGCAGCATCTTGGCCAGGGAAGGCAGGCGGGCAATGCGCCTGCTTAATCCATCCACGGCCTGTTCGTTGGCGGGGGGCAGGCTTTGGATCAGAAAACCGCCGGCCACGACAATGCCGCTCTGGTTGTCCGGGATCGTGGTCAGGCCCATGGTGGACGGGGTTTGTTCGGAATCGGTCAGGTAGTAGGCGAGATCGTCGCCGATTTCGCTGGAAATCAGGTTGACCACTCCCTGGTAGGGTTCTTTCAGCAGCAGGTCTTTCGCCACGGTGAGCAAACCTGCCTGGCCAAGCGCTCCGGGGATATCGAAACGGCCGTCCTTCAGCGGCAGATCCACGCCAGGATTGCTCACGTAGCCGCTGACCAGACACATGGGATCGGCTTGAATCACGATCTTGCCGAGCGGGCCGTTGCCTTCAAATTTGAGGACCAGTCGCTGGCGGCCCTTGAGCAGAGCGCCCATGAGTACGCCGCCGGTCAGGGCCCGACCCAGGGCCACCGATGCCGTCGGAAGAGTTTGATGGCGGCGGCAGGCTTCGGTCACGGTGTTGGTGGTCAGGCAGGCCAGGGCCCGGACATTCACTTCAGTTGAAATGACACGGACAAGGTGATCATTCATAATTTTGCTCCGTTTGGAAATGATGTGCGCATCACGGGAAGTTTTTTTGCCAAGTTTGAAAGGAAAGATCAGGGCGACAGTTTCGCTTTCTTGTCAGCAGTGCCCCGGTCACCGTTGCCGCAGGCGGATGGAGCCAGGGACAGGCGTTGCCCCAGGAAGATACCGTCAGGGCTGGCATGGACGACATGGGGCATGTATTCCACGCCGGCCTGGCCTGCCCGGCGGTAAATGTGCGCAAATTCGGGGTCGATGAAATCAGCGGGTCCAAAACAGCGGCCGTCGGGTCGTTGCACGGCGAAGAAAACTCCGACGCGAATCCCGCTTTCGGCCAACTGCAGCAATTCATGCAAGTGCTTTTGCCCCCGCACGGTCACGGCGTCGGGAAAACAGGCAACCTCGTCTTCGACCATGGTCACGTTTTTGGCCTCGATCCAGAATTCGCCGTGGGGACCAGACAGCCTTGCGTCAAGTCTTGAGCCGCCCCGGGTCGCTTCGGGTTGATATTGCGAATACCCGCAGAGCTCAGGCATGGCCCCGCACTCCCATGCTTTTTTGAGCACACGGTTGGGAATTTGGGTGTTGACCCCTATCCAGTCCTCGCCCGGCCGGACCAGCTCAAGGGTATAGGGCAACTTGCGGCCGGGCGACGAGGCCGGAGAAATGAAGACCTCCATGCCCGGGCGCAGCAGGCCGAGCATGGAGCCGGAGTTGTTGGTGTGCACGGTCACGGTGCGACCATCCAGCAGCACGTGGACCAGAAATCGCTTCTCGCGAGCCAGAAAGACGGCTCGGCAACTGCCAGGGGGGTGATCAAGTAAATGGTGCATTTTTGAGTTGCGTTTCTGTCATATTCTTGACAGGTAGGCAAAATGAGAACAGCGTTGGGTTTCGTTTTGTCCAGGAGAGGCTATGTCATTTGATCCCTGTGGAATAATTGGAAAGAGCGCGACCTTGCAAGAGGTATTTCGGATTCTGGCCAAAGTGGCTCCATCCGACAGCACCGTGCTGGTCACCGGCGAGTCGGGAACGGGCAAGGAATTGCTGGTGCGCGCCCTGCACCGCAACAGCACACGGGCCGACAAACCTTTTGTGCCCATCAACTGTGGCGCCATTCCCCGTGAACTCCTTGAATCCGAACTTTTCGGCCACGAAAAAGGAGCCTTCACCCACGCCATACGCACCAAGATCGGGCGTTTTGAACTGGCCCACGGCGGCACGGTTTTCCTCGATGAAATCGGAGAGATGGATCTCTCGCTGCAGGTCAAGATACTGCGTGTTCTGCAGGAACGCGAGTTTGAGCGCGTGGGCGGGTCCAAAACCATCAAGACCGATGTCCGCATTGTGGCCGCCACCAATCGGGACCTGGAAGAGGAAGTGCGCAAGGGCGCGTTTCGGGAAGATCTCTTCTACCGTCTGAACGTCATTCCCATCACGTTGCCGCCATTGCGCGACCGCGGCGACGACGTGCTCATTCTGGCCGGCCATTTTTTGCGCCGGTTCTGCACGGACCGACGTCCCTGCGTGCTGGAAATGACCGAAGAAGCCCGCAACATCCTGGCCACCTATTCGTGGCCGGGTAATGTCCGCGAGTTGGAAAATTTCATGGAGCGCATGTCGATCCTCTGTGATGCGGACAGCATCTGTCCAGCTGACCTGCCGGACAAGATCCTGCGTGAGACCGGAGTCGAGGTGCCCAAGCGCGTCTTGCCGCTCCTGGACCAGTCGTTTCGTTGGCCGGAACTGCGCGATTTGCAGGATCAGCAACTCGGCCTCAAGGAGTTTTTGGATCAGGTCGAGGAGCGGCTGTTGACCGAAGCCCTGGGGCAGGTTGACGGCATCAAGAACAAGGCTGCCGAAATTTTGGGTATCAAGAGGACGACCCTTATTGAAAAACTTAAAAAAAAGAACATGCTGTGATTATGTCTGCGTGTAGCTCGCATTTTGCAACGACCACCTTGTGCACACCTTCTTGTTTGCCGGACTGAACCGGCTTCTCTTCCTGACGGCTCTTTGCCTCCTTGCTCCCGGCATGGCTGGGGGCGCCCAGATTTTGTGGACCGTGGAACCGGCCTCCGAACGCCTGACCATCACCTTTTCCACCCTGTTGCCCGAAACATTGCCGCTCCAGATTTCTCCCACCGAGGTTCTCGTGCCCCTGCCTACGGGTTTCTGGGATCGGGAAGCGCCGCCCGGAGACACGGACCTGAGCGAATCGGCCCTGATCGCCGCTATCCGGGCCACGGATCAAGGACTGCTGGTCACCGCGCGTACGGACGCCTTTGGTTATGCGGCGGCCATTGAGAAAAAGACCCGCACGGTCTTGTTGGATTTTGCGGCCAAGTCCTCTGCCGGGGATACTCCGGAACTTGATGCAGCCACAAGCGATAACGCAACTTCAGGCCACGAGCTGCAGCAGGCCGGATCGCAGAATGCCGTCACGGAGCGGCCTGCGTCGGCGTCCATGCTGCGGGGAAAGATCGATCGCGGCCCTGACGCGGTGAGAGCGGCGCCGGAACTGTCGGCCAAAGTGCGTCAACCCGTTTCGCGCGAAGTGATGCCTCTCGCAGGGGTCGAAAACGCCACCATTGACTCCCCTGTCATGCCGGAGGCCCCGGCAGAGTCTGAGGCAACTCAGCCGTTGGAGGCAGAGATCCCGCCGGAAAGCGCGGCATCCAACCAAACCGAAACCGACAACGACAGGGCAATGCCCCTGAGTCCTGTGCCGGGAGTCGACGTCGTTTCCTCAGCCGTTGTTCCTCACCGCGAGGCTGATGCTGCGACCCTGATCCGTCTGGCGGACAGCAATTCAACGCCGGTCGAGGTAACGGAATTGACCGTGCCGCCGGTCAACGCGACCGACGCCACGGACAGCAACGGCACCCTGGAGCTGGAGATGCTGTACGATGCTGTGCAACTGGCCCTGGAACAGGACGATCCGGCCGCAGCGCAGCGCGCCATTCGAGCCATGCTCAGGCATCCGGCCGTTACGCCCGGCTTGCAGGAGGATCTGCTCTACACCTTGGCCGACCTGGTCTGGCAGGAAGGCGGCGCCGATCTGCGGGCAAACTTTCTCCTCATTCATGACGCCTATGTCCGGGCCAAAAATTTCGATCCCAATTCCGCCAATGTCCCCGAGGCCCTGATCAAGCTGGCCTCCCTGCATCTGGCCGTGGGCAACGCGCCCGAGGCAAAGGGCTATTTTGACGTGTTGCGGCGCAGGTTCCCGGATGACGACCGTGTGCCGATGATTGATCATCATCTGGGGGAGTACTTCATGCGTCACGGCGAGTACTCCCGGGCTGCTGATCATTTTCAGTACGTGATTCAGAACTACCCGGACTCCGATGCTGCACGGGCCTCGATGTTCGGCCTGCTTCGGGCCATGATCGAGCTGGGGTACACCGACAAGGCTGTTGATGTGGCCAACCGGATCGAAAAGCGTTGGCCCAAATATCATCTGGAGACTCCGCAATTCCTGATGGCGGCCGGCTATGCGTCCATGGTCGGCGGCGACCTGGAGCGAGCAAAGGGCTATTTCTGGCAATACGTCAACCTTGTGCCCAAGGCCTCGGACGTGGATGTGGCCATGGCACGCATCGGCGACATCCTGGTCCGGCAGGACAAACGCGATGCGGCCAAGGAGATTTATCACCGCACGGCCGAAGCCTTTCCGAAGACCGAGGGGGGGCTGATCGCGTTGATGCGTCTGGCCGAAGAGGGCGTGTTGGACGATCCCGGCCTGGGGGACATGGATCAGGCCTTTACGCGGCCCAAAGTCAATCCGGAGGAGATATATTCCCGCATCCTGAATCATCCGCACAGTCCCTTGGCACCGGTGGCCAGGCTCAAATTGGCCATGTGGCGACTCTGGAATCAGGATTATGCCGGTACACTGCGTGAAATCGCCGTATTTGAGCAGGATTATCCCGGCCATGAACTGTTACCCAGGGCGCGCGACGTGGCCTTCAAATCGGCCGGGGACTGGATGGATGCGTATCTGGAGACCGAGGACTATCCCGGCGTGCTGCGGGTGTGGACCGAACAGGGAGCGTTGTTTCGAAATCGGGAGCCCTTGCCCCGGACGCGGCTGGCCGTGGCCACCGCCTACATGAAAACCGGCGACCGGGAGAACGCGTTGCAGACAGCCGAACCTTTTGTCTTCGGCCCGATACCCCGCAACGAATACTCCAAGGCGGCGCTTGACCTGACCTTGGCCCTGCTGGTCGAATTGAAGCTTTGGACCAGGGTCCTGGATTTGGCCGCAGCGGTTGCGTCATGGAAGCTTGAGCCGGACAGACAGCGGCAGGTGGATTACGCGGCGGCCCTGGCCTATGAAACGCTGGGTCGCCACGAAGGAGGCAAACCTCTGTGGCTCAAGCTGGCCACCGACATGAATCTGACCGACACCCAGCGGGGATACGCCCATTATTTCATGGCGCGTGGAAGTCTCGCCGCCGCAGACCTGGAACAAGCATCTCTTTTGGCCCAGGAAGCGCTGAATCTGTTGCTGAAGTCCGGGGACGACCGGCCCAAGATCATGGACAGCCTGGAGTTGCTCATCCAGGCGGCCGAACGCAGTGGCCGCGTCCAGGATGCCCTGGCCTGGAGCCTGCAGTACGATGAATATTTGACCCCGGATGACGCGCCATGGCAGGGCCATGTCTATCGCAAGGCATTGCTATACAAAAAGAACAACGAGCCGGACCAGTGGAAGGCCCATTTGCAGCAGCTGGTGAACCTCTTTCCTTCGACCCTGCATGGCCGCATGGCCGCAGCGGAGTTGGAAGGTGCCAGACTGGAAAAGGAAGTCGGCCGGTTTCGGTAGGAGGAAATCATGAATCTAGATCGCGAACCCATTGTCGCCGGCCAGTTCTATGCGGCCCGACATGATCAGTGGCTGGCCGTGGTCCGTAACTGCATGAATCACGCGACGCAGCGCAGCCAGCGGACCAGGCTGGCCATGGTGCCCCATGCCGGTCATGTTTTTTCCGGCGGCGTGGCCGGCCAGACGCTGGCCCAGGCCAATCTGGCGGACACGGTTTTGCTGCTCGGGCCGAATCACACCGGCATGGGCGCTCCTCTGGCGGTATGGCCTGACGGCCAATGGCATCTGCCCGGTGCGAGCCTGTCCGTTGATGCCGAACTGGCCGCAGCCATCCTGGCGGCTGAACCGGCCCTGACCTCGGACCGGGTGGCTCATCTGCAGGAACATTCCCTCGAAGCGGTCCTGCCTTTTTTATGGGCCAAGAATCCGGCCATGCGCATTGTGCCCATTGCCGTTGGCGACCCGCGGCCGCACAAGCTGGGAGGGGCAGCGGCCAAGATCGCCGAAGTGATAACAGCCCTTGGACGGGACGTATCCGTTGTCGTCAGTTCGGACATGAATCATTTTGCCACGGACGAGAAAACGCGGATCATCGACCATCGTGCCCTGGAGCCGGTTCTGGCGCTCAATCCCATGGAATTTTACGGAACAGTTCGCGAGGAGAATATTTCCATGTGCGGGGTCCTGCCCATGACTATGGGCATGCATCTGGCCAACATCATGGGGGCGAAAAAGGCCGAGCTGGTGGCGTATGCCACTTCAGGCGAAGTTAACGGTGATCTGTCGAGAGTGGTGGGTTACGCCGGGGTGATCATCGAGTAGGGCCGGACAACACGGCATTGCCGGGCTCCGGCTGCCCTGAGAGCCCGGACAGTATTTCAGATATTGGAAACACAGCGCCGGACTCGCCTGCATGGACAGAGGCGAGTCCGGCGCTGCTTGATTTTCAGACCACGTGTTCCAGGTATGCTTCCAGGGTGTTGACCAGAAGCTGGGCGATGGTCATGGGGCCCACACCGCCCGGCACGGGCGTCATGGCCGCCGCCACGCCGCTTAGCCCATCAAAGTCGCAATCGCCGACCAGGCCGGCATCGGTTCGGTTGATGCCGACGTCCACCACCACGGCACCAGGCTTGACCATGTCCCGGGTCACGAATTTCGGGATGCCCACAGCGGCAAAGACAATGTCGGCCGTGCGGATTTCCTCGGCAATGTTTTGGGTCCGGGAGTGGCAGACTGTGACGGTCGCGTTTTTCTGCAGGAGCATCAGGGCCAGGGGTTTGCCGACAATGTTGCTCCGACCGACGACCACGGCCTTTTTTCCGGATACGTCGATATCATGACGTTCGAGCAGGGTCATGATACCGGCCGGGGTGCAGGAGCGCAGGCAAGGCAGACCCAGGGCCAATCGTCCCATGTTCGAGGGATGGAAGCCATCGACATCCTTGCTCGGGCTGATCAGTTCCAGGCAGCGCTGGCTGTCCAGCCCCTTGGGCAGGGGCAGCTGCAACAGGATGCCGTCAATGGCCTGGTCGGAGTTCAGAAAGAGGATCGTATCCTCCAACTGGGCCTGGGGGATGTCCTCCGGCAGGCGAATACCCCTGGATATGATCCCGACGTCGGCGCAGGCCCGCTCTTTGTTGCGGACATAGACCTGTGACGCGGAATTGTCCCCGACCAGAATCACGGCCAGACCCGGGGGGCGTCCGTGTCTGGCGGCCAGGGCCGCAACCTGGCCCGTCAATTCCTGACGGATCAGGGCGGCCGTCTTTTTTCCGTCAATGATGAGCATAATGACCTCGTCTTCTGGAAAGCCGCTGCTGCGGCTATTCCTCTTCGTCAAACCAGTTGGCGGCCATGGCCGGCCCAAAGTACACACCCTGAGCGTCCAGGTCTTCCTCAATGCGCAGCAGTTGGTTGTATTTGGCCGTGCGGTCCGAACGGCAGAGAGATCCGGTCTTGATCTGACCCGCGTTCACGGCCACGGACAGATCGGCGATGAAGCTGTCCTCGGTTTCGCCCGAACGGTGGGAAATGACCGTGGCGTAGGATGCTTCCTTGGCCATTTCGATGCAGTCCATGGTTTCGGTCAGCGTGCCGATCTGATTCAGCTTGATGAGAATCGCGTTGCCCACGCCGCGCATGATGCCGTCGGCCAGCAGGGCCGGATTGGTCACAAAGATGTCGTCACCGACCAGCTGCAGGCGGTCGCCCAGAACGTCGGACAGGACTTCCCAGCCGTCCCAGTCGCCTTCGGCCAGCCCGTCTTCAATGGAGACGATGGGGAATTTGCCCGCCAGATCGGCATAATAATCGGTCAGTTCACGAGCGGTCAGGATTTTGTTTTCCCCGGCGAAGTGATACTTGCCGTCCTTGTAGAATTCCGAGGCCGCGGCGTCGATGGCCAGGGCGATCTGGACGCCGGGCTCGTATCCGGCCTCTTCAATGGCTTTGGAAATGTACTTGAAGGCCTGTTCGTGGCTGGCCAGATTGGGGGCGAATCCGCCCTCGTCGCCCACGGATGTGGCCAGGCCGTCCTTGTGCAGGATCTTTTTCAGCATGTGAAAGGTCTCGGCGCCCATGCGCAGGGCTTCCTTGAAGCTGGCCGCGCCCAGGGGCAGGATCATGAATTCCTGGATGTCCAGGTTGTTGGCTGCGTGGGCTCCACCGTTGATGATGTTCATCATCGGCGCGGGCAGTACCTTGGCGTTGATGCCGCCGATGTATTTGTACAGGGGCAGGCCGAGGAATTCCGAGGCGGCCTTGGCGGTGGCCATGGACACGCCGAGCATGGCGTTGGCACCCAGCCGGGCCTTGTTTTCCGTGCCGTCCAGATCGATGAGGGCCTGATCCACCTCAACCTGGCGCGTGGCTTCCAGGCCGACGATCTCGGAGGCGATTTCCTCCATGATATTGCGTACGGCCTGCTCGACGCCCTTGCCGTTGTAGCGGTCCGCATCGCCGTCGCGCAGCTCAAGGGCTTCGCGGGCGCCGGTGGACGCGCCGGAGGGTACGGCCGCCCGACCTGTGGCCCCGGATTCGAGCGTGACTTCCACCTCGACTGTCGGATTGCCTCTGGAATCAAGAATTTCCCTGGCCCAAATACCTGTGATGGTGCTCATGATTGCTCCCTGGTGATTGCCGGTGAATGGTTATGAAAATATGTGGTCCACAGCCCCTGCATCAGCAGGTCCGGGGCCAGATCGTCGATGCATGAAGTGACGGCGGCGATGTGTCCGGCAAACCCTCCGGTGGCGACGACCCGGGCTGCGGGATCGTTCAGACGACGCTTCAGTCGGCCGGTCAGGCCTTCGAGCATGGAGGCAAAGCCGTACAGCACTCCGTGGTTCAGACTCTGCCGGGTGCTTGTGCCGATGTCCATCTCCTGTCCGTCCAGCTCCAGGCTGATCTGGGGCAGTTTGGCGGTCTGGGTGCCCAGGGCCGTGATGGAGCTGAGTACTCCGGGACAGATCAGGCCGCCCAGATATTTGCTGCCCTGGATGCAGTCAAAGGTCGTCGCTGTGCCGAAATCAACGACGATCAGGGTGGGATCGGCAAACAGCATCCGGGCGGCATAACCGCCCAGCAGCCGGTCGGCACCAACCTCCTGCGGTCTGGCATAGCCGTTTTCCAGCGGCAAGGAAATGTCCGTGGGAACGAACAGGATCGGGCAGGAAAAAAAACGGCTGCAGGCGACCGTCAGCAAGCTGTTCAGAGGAGGGACCACCGATGACAGAACCCAGGCTCGAATGCTTTCTTCGTCGATGCCTTCGCGTCGGCAGATGGCGGAAATGGTCAGTCCGAGAGAATCGGCGGTCTCGCGATTGGTCGACGGCAGACTGTAGCTGCGGCCCAGGCCGTGCCGGTCGGCCAGGCAGAGCTTGATATTGGTGTTTCCCACGTCGAAAAGCAAAACTGGATCAGAAAGGGCTGTACCGTGCGTCATGGCCATGGTTTACCGGATTGGGGTGAAAACTCAAGGACCGGAACGCATTTGTCTGCTTGTAACGTGTTTTTGATCAGGATAAGGCGGGCATCGTTGGTTTATATTCTAACCGGGAGGCAACATGGCGTTGAACAAGGAACTGCTCAAGATTCTGGCCTGTCCAAAATGCAAGGGAAACTTGGACGTGATGGGAGAGGAGGAAGGTTTGAAATGCGCGGCCTGTGCGTTGGTCTATCCGATTCGAGAAGAAATTCCGGTCATGCTCATTGACGAGGCCGTGCCTGCCGCCAAATGGGATCAGGGTGCGCGTGAGGTCTAGGTGAGCAAGAAAAAGGAACGGATCCGGCCTGAAACCTTGGAGCTGCCCTGCCGGGGCGCGGACAGCCATGCGCATCTTGACGGGCGTGACTTCGACCTCCTGACGGTACTGGCACGGGCCAGGGCGTGCGGCGTGCGTACGGTGGGCAACGTTTTTCTCGGGCCGGATGCCTATGACGCCGGACAAAGCCTGTTTGATGAGGATCCGGATGTCTTCTTCATTCTCGGCGTGCATCCGCATGAGGCTGCGACCATGACCGAAGCCCACTGGACCCGCATGCAGGACGCCTTTGGTTCGGATGTCCGCCTGCGGGCCGTGGGTGAGATCGGCCTTGACTACTATTATGATTTTTCCCCGCGCGAGGACCAGCACCACTGGTTCCGGCGGCAGCTGGAACTGGCCGGAGATCTGGAAAAGCCGGTGGTCATTCATTGTCGCGATGCCGAGGACGATTGTCTGGCCGTTCTGGACCGGATGGGTTTTGCCGGTCGGCCCCTGCTGTGGCACTGTTTCGGCCTTGGACCGGAGTGGGTGCCAAGGATCGTGGATCGGGGCTGGCACCTGTCCGTGCCCGGCACCGTGACCTACGCCAAGAGTACGGCCCTGCGCGAGGCGGTGAAAATTGTTCCCGCCGATCGCCTTTTACTTGAAACAGACGCGCCGTACCTGGCGCCGGAGCCCTACCGGGGCAAGAAAAACGAACCGGCCCTGCTGGGTTTCACCGCCCTTGAGGCCGCCAGGGTGCGGGGGGAGGATGCGGCCGAACTCTGGACCCGCTGCGGAGACAATGCGCGGCGTTTTTTCGGACTGGACTGACACGGTTGTTTGTTCATCCCGTCCAGGGACTGCATCATGGCTGCCGCAGCGTCCAGAGGCCTGCAGTCATTCCGGGCCATTTTTGCAGCTATGTGCACGTGAAGACCCACCTGCAAAAAGTCTGAAATCGTCTTTAATCTGAAATTTGAAATACGAAATTTCAGATACTTACAGCAATATTCCGGATAACTTTGAGCCTTTTTGCAGTAACGTCCGTGAAGATCAAAGCCGATTTCAGTTTTTTACGGCATGGTCAGGGGTTTCGCGTCTTAAGGGTTGGCCGGGGCGCTCAATAATGCGGGCGCCCTGAACGGTCAGCAGCCGACGCACTGTCTGTTCGGCGTCGGATAAAAAACGCAGCTTGATCACGGCCCGGTAACGGTCGACCACGCTCATGATCGCCAGGTTGTCGTATCCTTCCAGCAGAAATCGGTACAGGGCGATTTGGCTGCGGGGCACCTCGGCGTAGAGGATCCGACTGGCCGTTTCCGGTGGACCAAGCGGACGGCATCGTCGGCGACGCGATCCGGCCCGCCCTCTTTCAGAGCACTTCATGGCCGTCCTTGGTGACCACAACCATGTGTTCCCAACGAACCCCACCCCACTTGGGATAGTACAGTCCGGGTTCCACCGTGATGACCATGCCCGGTCGCAGCGTCGTTGACCGAATGGGGCCGACGCCTGGAGCTTCATGGGTTTCCAGGCCGATGCCGTGGCCCAGGGAATGGGTGAAATGCTCCGCAACCCCGTGACGGGCGAAAAAATCCCTGGCGGTTGCGTGCAGCTCACTGGTGGGGACGCCCGGTCCGATCTTGGCTATGGCCAGGGCCTGGGCTTCCTGCACCAGTTCCAGGGTTTTTCTGAACTGGTCCGAAGGCGTGTCGCCAACCCACCAGCTGCGGGTCTGGTCCGAGCAATAGTTGTGCAGACGCCCGCCCATATCGATCAGAATCGGCGTGTCCGACGCCAGGACCCGGTTCGAGGGATTGGCGTGGGGCAATGCCGCGTTGGGGCCGAAGCCGACAATGGGGGCAAAGCTCAGCCCTTCGGCTCCACTCTCCCGGAAAGATTTTTCCAGCATCCAGGCCACGTCCTTTTCGGTCTGGCCCACCCGCACTTCCCTGGCCAGACAGTCGAAAACCTGCTGGTTGAGGCGGCATGAAAGGCGCAGCGCCGTCAGCTCGGTTTCGTCCTTGATCGTGCGCAGCTCCTCCACCAGGCGCGGGGCTGCGCGCAAACCTAAAGTCTTGGCCATTTCCAGGTACATTTCCGCGCACATGCCCTGGGCTTCGACCCACAGGGTCGTGATGCCCAGGCTTTTGGCGAATTGGGCGATTTTTTCCACGCGCGGAGCGCCGTAAACGTGCACGTGTTCCATCGGCCAGTGTCGCCCGGCCTCTTCGGTGAAGCGCGCATCGGTCAGCAGCCAGTCCGGGCCGTCGGTCTGGATCAGCAGGCACCCCGAGCTTTCGTTGCACTGTCCGTCATGCAGTTCGAAGCCTGACAGATAAAAGCGGTTGGCAGGATGGGCGACCAGCAGCACGGGAATTTTTTGGTCCCGCATGAGGCGCTTCAGATTCCGGATACGTTGAGCATGGGGCATGAGATTGTCCTTGAGTGAGCCTTGGGGCGACTTCCCCGGCTATTTTTTGTCCGGCACAGCCGCGCCGGGGCAGCACGGTTCGGGCTGGGCATAGACTTCCACGGGTTTGAACAGATGGCGGTAAAAAAAGGCATCCCCCAGCCAGGCCACGATACGGACCAGCAGAGCGACGGCCGCCAGGGTGAAGATAATCCGGGCCCAGAACAGCCCTGAAACATGGCCGCCAAGGACAACCATGAGCAGGGTGTCCTCAAAAATGGAATGGGAAAGACTCATGAGGCTCAGGGAAGAGAAGATGTCCTTGTCCGAAACCCGGCCGGAATGGGCTTCGTGCATGATCATTCCGCCGCCGTAGGACAGCCCCATGACCATGCCGACAATGGTCAGCGGGCCGGCTTCAGGACCGATGCCCAGCTTGCGCAGGACCGGGGCCAAGAGCCGAACGCACAGGGCCGTCAGACCGACGGCCGTGAAAATCCGCATGACCGCGGTCAGGAGGGTGATAATGACAAAAATCATGGCCAGATTCTGGATTTGGTCCAGCCCCCAGGAAAGGAGGCCGGCATTATCGGACCGGGGCTCCCAGAGGATCACGTTTTCCTGCTGCAGCCATCCGCCCCAGGCATAGACATGGTGGAGCACCCAGCCCAGAAACAGCGCCCCGCCGATGCGCAGGGCTGCCTGAAACCTGAGCCTTGGCCCGGACTTGCGGACAATCTGCAGCTCAATCGGCATGGAATGAGCGATGAGAATCATGGTGCACAGCACCGTGACCTGGGCTGCGGTCAACTGATGTTCTCCGGCCAGGGAGACGAAGACGATCATGCTGCCGTAGATGTTGTTGACCATGGCCGTGGCCCAGACCAATCCCATTTCGCCGGGCAGCCCGACCAGCTGCATGACCGGCGCCAGCGGCTTGGCCAGCCAGGCGACAAGGCCCAGTTCCTGGAGAATTTTGACTCCGATGATGATGGGAATCATGATTTTGTAGAGTTCCAGGCTGATGCGTCCTGAACGCTGCAAGATCGTCGTGGCTTCGTCTTTGATATTCATGATTGTCCGGCGTGTGTGGAGAAGCGTCCGGCCCGGTTTTATCCGGGCCGGGTTGTTCAGAATATCTGCTTGAGCAGGCTTTCGCCGCCGGCATTGGATGATCCCGGCGCAACGTCGAGTTCGTCGATGACCGGCGAATAGATCGGTTCGGTGCCATTCTGGAACGGCAGCATATAGGACGAGGTTGTGCCGGGGCCGGCCAGGCGGCCCGTGGCCGCGTCGACCCTGACCATGACAATGCCCGGCGGCACCGGGAAGTCTTCGGCTTCGTAGTTGGGCTCGACTTTGGTGCGGTAGTCCAGCCAAATGGGCAGGGCGGCCCGGGCTCCGGTTTCGTATTTGCCCATGGGTCGGATCTGATCGTAGCCAACCCAGACCCCGGTCAGCAGGTAGGGCGAATAGCCGATAAACCATGCGTCCTGCTCGTCATTGGTCGTGCCGGTTTTCCCCGCCACCGGTCGCCCCAGGGCCTTGGCCCTGGCTCCGGTGCCGTCCTGGATGGCCTCCTGCAGGATGTTGCTGACGATATACGCCGTTTCCGGGGGCATGACCTCGGTCACCTCTTCCGTGGCCGAGAAAAGCTGTTCGCCCCAGGGCGAGGTCACGTTTTCGATCAGGCGGGGCCGGATGCTGGTTCCTTCGCGGGCAAAGGCGGTATAGGCCTGACACATGTTGAGGGGGGTGAATTGGCCTGAGCCGAGCGCCAGGGACAGGTTGGGCTCCATGATGCCGGTCAGGCCCATGGCCTGGCCACGCTCGATGATTTTATGAATCCCGACCTGCTGGGCCAGTCGGATGGTGACCAGATTGCGGGATTTGACCAGGGCCGTGCGCAGCAGGGTCGGTCCGTAAAAGATGCCTTCGAAGTTTTCCGGCTTCCAGGGCTTGCCGCTGCCGTCATCGTAGACGATGGGCGCGTCAAGAATGATGCTCGCGGCCGTGAATCCGTTGTCCAAGGCTGCGGAATAGACAATGGGCTTGAAGGATGAACCGGGTTGGCGCAGGGCCTGGGTGGCCCGATTAAACTGGCTGCGGAAAAAATCGTATCCGCCGCATAACGCCAGAACCTTGCCGGTGCGCGGGTCCATGGAGACTAGAGCTCCCTCCACGAGCGGCTCCTGCTCCAGAACCAGTTTCCAGGGCTTGCCTTCGGTCTTTTCCCCCACCGAGGCCCAGATCACGTCGCCGGGATGCAGGACTCTGCGGGCGTCCGAAACCTTGCCCGCTTCTTCGGCGGCAAGCTTGGGATTGGGTTGCCTGGCCCAGCTCATGCCGGCCACGGGAATAACGCCGGAGTGTTGGCCAAACCGCACGGTCGCCCCGCCTTTCTCGACACTCATGACCAGGGCCTGAACCCAGGCGCCGGGGGCGGGAGCCGTGACGCTTTGATCCTGCAGGAAACGTTCGTATTCGCCGACGTCGATTTTCCTGATCGGTCCCTGCCAGCCGTGGCGCTTTGATGTGTCGCGTAGGCCATCGCGCAGGGCCTGGTCGGCCACGGTCTGATGGTCGATGTCCATGGCCGTGCGCACCTGCAGCCCGCCACCGTAGACCATGTCTTCCCCGTAGCGTTCCACCAGCTGACGCCGAACTTCTTCCAGGTAGTACGGGCCGATTTTCCAGGACGGATCTTCCTGGGCTCTGTAAACCAGGGGCTCGTTGACCGCGGTTTCGAATTCCTCGCGGTTGATCCAGCCCAGGTCCCGCAGTCGGTTGAGGACATACAGCTGGCGCTCCCTGGCCCGTTCCGGACTGCTGTAGGGGGAGTTGCGCGACGGAGCCACGGGCAGACCGGCCAGCACGGCGGCCTGAGCCGTGGTCAGCTGGGACGCGCTGACCCCGAAATACTCCCTGGCCGCCGCCTCAACGCCGTAAGCCCTGGAACCGAGAAAAATCTGATTCAGGTAGATGGTCAGAATTTCGTCCTTGGTCAGGTATTTTTCCAGGCGGTAGGCGAGGATGACTTCCTTCAGCTTGCGCTCGTAGCTGCGTTCCGGCGTGAGCAGCATGGACTTGATAACCTGCTGGGTGATGGTGCTGCCGCCTTGTTTGATGCCGCCGGCGATGAGGTTCTTGATCGCCGCGCGCACGATGCCCGGCAGATCCACGCCTTCGTGCTGGTAGAAACCGGCATCTTCGGCCGCGAGAAAGGCTTTGACCGTGATCGGGCTCATCATGGACAAGGGAATGAGAAACCGTTTTTCGCGGTGAAAGTAGCCGATGATCCGGCCATCCCTGGCCCGCACCGTGGTGGCCAGGGCCGGTGAGTAATCGCTCAGCTTGGTGAAGCCGGGCAGATCTTCCTGGGCCCAGTAGTACAGTCCGACTCCGCCGCCTGCGGCCAGCAACAGCCCGAGAATGATCAGCACAAGGAATATTTTGAGTATTTTCATATGGATGAGTTGTGTTGTAACGTGAGGCCCATTGCCGAGCACATGGCGTCGAACAGGGCGTGGACCTCTGTGTCGTCGGTGTGCATGGCCGTAAGCATGGCGGCCAGCGAAGTGCATTCTTTGTTGGCCAGGCATTCCTCGGCCGTGAACCAGGTCAGCCGGCCGTGGTAGGACCACAGGGGAAAAAGCCTGCAGTACATGGGGCGGATGCTGCGATCCAGAACACAGCCGTGCTCCCCCAGAAAAACGCAATGTCCCTGATCCGTGGTCGCAAGTCGCCAGTGGTGGCCGTCAGGGGGGAAGGCCGTCCTGATTTCGTATTTCGGCAGGAGCGTGGCCAGTTGGTCGGCAAAGGCGGCGGTGTTGGGGGCATGGACGAAGCACGACGTCGCATCCCTAACAGCCGCGGCAATGCGGGCCATGTCCGCTTCGGACAGGGGGAAGCAGAACTCCTCTCCTCCCGGCTCAATAGAGCAGCAGGTCCGGCCGCCGGCTGCGCAGCGCGTACAGATGTTCGGTGAGATCATGGAAGATTCAGACATAGTTGAAACCTAGGGGCGTCCTGACGGTTTTTCGACAAGCTCAGGATGAACGGTGTTTGTTGATTCCGTTTGGCGCGACTCCGTCACATCATGAACAAAAGGCGCTTGCCGCGCGTGGTCCCGGCCATAGACCTGGGCCGGCCGTGAAAATTTGACCCTGCCCTGACCAAGAACGTCGTGCATGTGGATCATGCCAAGCAGCACGCCTTCCGGATCAACCACAGGCAGGACCGTAATCGCCTTGCTTTCCATCAGATCAAGCACTTCTGCGGCGGATTGGTCTGGAGCTACCCGCAATGGACTGCTTTTCATGACCGAATCCACAACCGTATCCATGTCCAGCCGGCCGGCGCAGACCAGACGGCGCACATCGCCGTCGGTCAGGATGCCCGCCAGCTGTCCATTGTGGTCAAGGACGCAGACGCAGCCGAGTCCGCCGCTGTTCAGGCTGTCCAAGGCCTGACTGAGCGACGCGCCGACAGGCGTCACCGGCAGGCCGGTGGAGCGCATCAGGGATTGCACTTTCAGCGTCAGGCGCTGGCCCAGGGCTCCGCCGGGATGAAAGCGGCGAAAATCTTCCAGGGCAAAGGCCTTCCAGTCAATGAGGCATACGGCCAGGGCGTCGCCCAGAGCCAGGGTGGCCGTGGTGCTGGCCGTGGGAGCCACGCCCAGCGGGCAGGCTTCGACCGGCACGCCCGTGTCAATGACCACGTCGGCCAGAGCGGCCATGGTCGAATTCATGCCGCCGGTCAAGGCGATCACGTTTCCGGCCAGTGATTTGAGACTGGGCAGGATGTTGTTGAGTTCATCCGTTTCGCCCGAATTGGAAATGGCGACAATGACGTCTTCCTTGCGGATCATGCCCAGATCGCCGTGCGCTCCTTCCACCGGATGGAGAAAAAAGGCCGGAGTGCCGGTGCTGCTCAGCGTTGCCGCAATCTTGCGACCGACCAGGCCGGATTTGCCCAGTCCCGTGACCACCACCCGCCCGGTGCACCTGGCCAGGATTTCCAGTGCTCCGGCAAAAGAGCTTTCCAGCTTGTCCCGCACGGCGGCAAGGCCCTGAATTTCGATGTTCAGCACCTCGCGCGCCCGGCCCAGCCAGCCGTCCACCGTCCGGTCAACGCATGGCGTCATCTAGCAGCACTCCAGGGACAGCTTGCCCGCACCCTCGTCCGGCAGGACAGGATACGCGCCGTTGAAGCAGGCCAGGCAGAAGTTTTCCGGGCTGCGCACGGCCTTCAGCAGCCCGCCGATGGTGATGTAGTGCAGACTGTCGAGCCCCAGGTAGCGGCCGATGTCGGCCACGGAATGGTTGGCCGCGATGAGTTCGCCTTTGGACGAAAAATCAATGCCGTAGTAGCAGGGGTAGCGGATGGGCGGACAGCTGACCCGCATGTGGATTTCCTTGGCGCCCAGTTCGCGCAGTTGCTTGACCCTGGTCCGGATGGTTGTGCCGCGCACGATGGAGTCTTCCACGACGATGACCCGTTTGCCCTTGATCATGCTCTTGACCGGATTGAGTTTCACCCGCGCCGAAAAGTCCCGCATGCCCTGGGTCGGCTGGATAAAGGTCCGTCCGACGTAGTGGTTGCGGATCATGCAGGCCTCAAACGGCAAGCCCGACTGCTGGGCGTAGCCCACGGCCGCATAGACGCCGGAATCCGGGAAGGGCATGACGAAATCGCCTTCGGCCGGGCACTCCTGGGCCAGGACCATGCCCATGGTCTTGCGCGCATGATAGACCTCCTGGTCAAAAACCAGGGAATCGGGCCGCGCAAAATAGATCAGTTCGAAGATGCACGAACTCTGGCGTTCGTCAGGCTCCACATAGCGATGCGACATCATGCGGCCGTCTTCAATGACCAGCATTTCGCCCGGATCAAGGCAGCGCAGGTATTCGGCTTCCAGCAGGTCAAAGGCGCAGGTTTCCGAAGCAAGGACGTAGGCGTCGCCGACCCTGCCCAGGGACAAGGGGCGGAATCCCCACGGATCGCGCACCGCGATGAGCTTCTGGTTGACCATGAAGAGCAGGCTGTACGAACCCTTGATCCGGCTGCAGGCCTTGGCGATGGCTTCCTCCGGCGTGCCGCCGTTCATGTACTTGGCCACCAGGTGCATGATGACTTCGCTGTCCATGGTGGTCTGGAAAATGGTGCCCTGATTTTCCAGCTCTTCGCGCAGGGACAGGGTGTTGACCAGGTTGCCGTTGTGGGCCAGGGCCATGTTGACGCCCTTGTACGTCACTTTGAAGGGCTGGGCGTTGCGGATCAGGGACGCGCCCGTGGTGGAATAGCGGATATGGCCCATGGCCACGCTGCCTTTCAGCTGATGGCCCAGGTGGCGTTCCTGAAAAACATCGGCCACCAGACCCATGCCGCGCTGCTCCCGGATGGTCTGCCCGTCCCAGGTGATGATGCCGGCGCTTTCCTGTCCCCGGTGCTGCAGGGCGTAGAGACCGAAATAGGTCATGCGCGCCGCTTCAGGATGACCGTAAATTCCAAATAATCCGCAAGCTTCCTTTTTCATATCAGTTCACGTTCCGTGTAGGTGTTCTTGAATGTGCAAAAGCCCAGGGCCGAGAAAGGCCCTGAGCTTTGCGCCGCTAAATCTGAATTTCCGGAACCCGGAATTAAAATTCCCGACCCGACTCTTGGTAATACTCCTGCAGGCATTTCACGCTCAAGCCCGCAGCGCTGCGTTCCTTGATGGCCATGGCCAGAGCCTTGGCCGCAGCCAGGTTGGTCGTGTACGGCAGGCCGTAGAGGACCGTGGTCCGGCGCAGTTCAGAGGAATCCTCTTTGGTCCGCTTGCCCGAAGACGTGTTGATGACCAGCTGGATGTCGCCGTTTTTGATATGATCAACCACGTTGGGCCGACCTTCGTAGACCTTGTTGACCACCTGGCACTCCACTCCGTGTTCGGCCAGAAAAGCGGCCGTACCCCTGGTCGACATGATGTGGAAGCCGAGCTTCTGGAAGGTCTTGGCCGGGGCGACGATGCCGGACTTGTCGTGATCGTTGACCGAGACAAAGACGCATCCTGACGCGGGGAGAAACTGCCCGGCGGCCAGCTGAGCTTTCATGAAGGCCAGCCCCAGGGACGGATCCACGCCCATGACCTCTCCGGTGGAACGCATTTCCGGCCCAAGGAGGGTGTCGACCCCCGGAAAACGGTTGAAAGGCAGCACCGCTTCCTTGACCGCATAATAGCCGCCCTTGCGCATGGACCAGGGGTCCAGATCCGCCAGCTTCTCGCCCATCATGACTCTGGTCGCCAGCTTGGCCAGGGGCACGCCCGTGGCCTTGGAGACAAAGGGCGAGGTGCGCGAGGCGCGCGGATTGACTTCGAGGATATAAATCTGCTCGTCCTTGAGGGCGAACTGGATATTCATGAGGCCGACCACGCCCAGCTCCCGGGCCAGGGCCTTGGTCTGGCGCTCGATCTCCTGAATCCACATCTTGCCCACGGTGTGCGGGGGCAGGACGCAGGCCGAATCGCCGGAATGGATGCCGGCCTCCTCGATATGTTCCATGATACCGGCGACATACGTTTCCTCGCCGTCGCTCAGGGCATCAACGTCGATTTCAATGGCATTTTCCAGGAACTTGTCGATGAGAATGGGATGTTCCGGCGCGACCGTGACGTGCTTGTCAAAATACTCCCGCAGGGACTTGTCGTCGTAGACAATGTCCATGGCCCGGCCGCCCAGGACGTAGGAGGGCCGTACCACCACGGGATACCCGATGCGCGCGGCCACGACCAGGGCCTCGTCCACACTCATGGCCGTACCGTTGTTGGGCTGGAGCAGGTCGAGCTTTTTCAGCAGGGCCTGAAAGCGCTCGCGGTCCTCGGCGCGGTCAATGGAATCGGGCGAAGTGCCAAGGATCGGCACTCCTTCACGCAGCAGCGGCACCGCCAGGTTGAGGGGGGTCTGACCGCCGAACTGGACAATGACGCCCTCGGGTTTTTCCTGTTCGATGATGGCCAGCACGTCCTCGCGGGTCAGGGGCTCGAAATAGAGACGGTCCGAGGTGTCGTAGTCCGTGGACACGGTTTCGGGATTGGAATTGACCATGACGGATTCGATGCCCATCTCGCGCAGGGCGTAGGACGCGTGCACGCAGCAGTAGTCGAACTCAATGCCCTGACCGATGCGGTTGGGGCCGCCGCCCAGAATCACCACCTTGCGTTTGTCCGAAACCCGGGCTTCGTTCTCGGTCTCGTAGGTGGAATAGTAATATGGAGTATAGGCCTCGAATTCAGCGGCGCAGGTGTCGACCAGCTTGTAGGTCGGGATGATACCGGCTTCCTTGCGCATGGTGCGGATATCGATCTCCTTGCGCTTCCAGATGGTCGCCAGTTGGCGGTCCGAGAAGCCCATGGCCTTGGCCTGCCGCAGCACGGTCACGAATTCCGGATTGCTGACGGTCAGGTTGCCCTGCAGGCCGACATTCTTCAGCACGGCCTCGAAATCAACGATGTCCTTGAACTGGCGGATGAACCAGGGATCAATGGCCGAGGCGTCGAAGATCTCCTCTTCGGTCAACCCGGCCAACAGGGCCTGGCGGAGCTGAAACAAGCGACGGGAATTGGGCTTGCGCAGACCGGCCAGGATCACTTCCGTGTCCGGCAGCTGGCCGTCGAAATTCTTGCCCAATCCGGGATATCCGATCTCCAGGGAACGCAGACCCTTTTGCAGGGCTTCCTTGAAGGTCCGGCCGATGGCCATGGTCTCGCCCACGCTCTTCATGGCCGTGGTCAGAAAATCCTCGGCCCCGGGGAATTTTTCAAAGGTGAAGCGCGGGATTTTGATCACCACGTAGTCGATGGTCGGCTCAAAGGCGGCCATGGTCTCGCGGGTGATGTCGTTCTGCAGCTCATCCAGTGTGTACCCGACGGCCAGCTTGGCCGCGATCTTGGCGATGGGAAAGCCGGTGGCCTTGGAGGCCAGGGCCGATGACCTAGAGACGCGCGGGTTCATCTCGATGATCATCATCTCGCCGTTGGCCGGATTAATGGCGAACTGCACATTGGAACCGCCCGTCTCCACGCCGATCTCGCGCATGATGGCCAGGGAGGCGTCGCGCATCTTCTGGTATTCGTCGTCGGTCAGGGTCTGGGCCGGGGCCACGGTCACGGAATCGCCGGTGTGCACGCCCATGGGGTCAAGGTTTTCGATGGAGCAGATGATGACGCAGTTGTCCTTTTTGTCGCGGACAACTTCCAGCTCGTACTCTTTCCAACCCAGGAGGGATTCCTCCAGCATGACCTCGGTCGTCAGACTGGCGGCCAGGCCCTGTTGGGCGATGCGCTCCAGGTCTTCCTTGTTGTAGGCCACGCCGCCGCCCGTGCCGCCCAGGGTGAAGG
>CAZYZA010000044.1:0-27425 GCA_964651415.1 uncultured Desulfovibrionaceae bacterium | reverse complement strand
GCGCGGCGCACCCCGATCCGCACTGCCGACGACGGTCAGGCAGGCTGGGCCGGGTTTTCGGAAACTGAACGCAACCCCGTCATTGACCATCCCCGCACGCATTCGGCGTCACGCCCATCTTGTTTTTCCAGTCCAAAAGCACCTGCAGATAGGCCTCAAACCGCTGTCGGTCCTCGTTAGAGGTCGATTCGCGGATCTGGGTTTGTGTTTTGGCGATAACTACGTCGAGATATTTGGGATCCGTGAATCCATGCAGGATATGGCTCATGACGGCGTCTCTTCCGGGTGCTCGCACACCCATTTGTTGATGGTTTCGAGGTAGAGAAAGGTTTCGGTGTTCTGGATGCCGCCCACGGCTGAAAGATCGTCAACCAGAAAACGGCGCAGGGCGCTGCGGGAGGGGACGTGGATTTCCACCAGCAGGTCGAAGCGGCCCGAAACGTTGGCCACGGACTGCACCCCGTTCAATCGGGCGATGGCGGCCATGATTTCCTGGTTGGCCCGGCCTTCGAGGCTGACACCGATCGTTGCGGTCAGGCCATCCTCGAAAAACATGGGGTTCACCGCAGCCGCGATGCGCAGGTAGCCGCTTTTGATCAGCCGTTCGGTGCGCAGGCGGACCGTACCGTCGGACACGCCCAGTTTGGCCGCGATGCTTTTGTAGGATTCGCGGCCGTTGTCCTGCAGGCAGCGGATGATCTGCTTGTCTGTCTGATCGAGATGAATTTCTTTGTCGTTCATGTTTGCCTCGCCGGTGCTCATACCCGCATTTGTTCCAAGGGGCAAAACCGTTGTCATGGCCTGTATTTTTTCGTTATTCGTGATTAAGGCGCTATTCATGTTCTTGACAAGAAAATATTGACTGATATTTTCCGAAAAACGCAATTGCAGGAGGCGGTCATGAAAGGTATTCTGACGGATCTGGCCAGGCGCACAGCGGAGCTGCGACAGGAAGGGTTGTATAAGGAAGAACGGGTCATCACCTCGCCCCAGGGTGCGGGCATCCGGGTTGGTCAGGACCGGGAAGTGCTCAACTTCTGCGCCAACAATTATCTTGGACTGGCCGGGGACGTCCGTTTGACCAAGGCGGCCTGCGCGGCCCTGGAACGCTACGGCTACGGCCTGTCGTCCGTGCGTTTCATCTGCGGCACTCAGGATGTGCACAAGGAATTGGAAGAGCGTCTGAGCCAGTTTCTGGGCACGGAAGATACAATTTTGTATTCGTCCTGCTTTGACGCCAACGGCGGGTTGTTTGAAACCCTGCTCGGCCCCGAGGACGCGGTCATTTCCGACGCCCTGAACCACGCCTCCATCATTGACGGCGTGCGGCTGTGCAAGGCCCGGCGATTGCGCTACGCCAACAACGACATGGCCGAGCTGGAAGCCCGTTTGCTGGAGGCGGCGGACTGCCGCTACCGGCTCATCGTGACCGACGGTGTCTTTTCCATGGACGGGCATATCGCCAATCTGCACGCCATCTGCGATCTGGCCGATCGCCACGACGCCCTGGTCATGGTCGATGATTCCCACGCCGTGGGTTTCATGGGTCAGAACGGCCGCGGCACCCATGAACACTGCGGGGTCATGGGCCGTGTCGACATCATTACCGGCACCCTGGGCAAGGCCCTGGGCGGAGCGTCGGGCGGATACACTGCGGGTCGCCGGGAAATTATCACATGGTTGCGGCAGCGCTCCCGGCCGTATCTGTTTTCCAATACCCTGGCCCCGGTCATCGCGGCCACGTCCCTGACCGTCCTGGATCTGATCCGGGACGATCCGGGCCTGCGCGACCGTCTGAACGACAACGCCCGCTATTTCCGCCAGGCCATGGCCGCGGCCGGATTCACCCTGATTCCGGGAGAACATCCCATCATTCCGGTCATGCTCGGCGACGCGGTGCTGGCCCAGCGCATGGCCGCCCGCCTGCTGGAACACGGCGTTTACGTTGTCGGCTTCAGCTTCCCGGTGGTGCCCAAGGGGCAGGCCCGCATCCGCACCCAGATGAGCGCGGCCCACACCCGGGACCAGCTGGACCGGGCCGTGGAAGCGTTTACCACGGTCGGACGGGAACTGGGCGTCATTTGATCCTGGCGGCGACAGGGGCTGGAACAATTGGAAATATCAGATTTGAAATTTGAAATTTGAGAGTTCTAAGAGAAGCGACCTCAGATGGAATGCGCCGGGGCTTTTGAGCCAGCGTCTGGGGGAAAACATACTTCGGGGAAAACCATGGAAAAAATGAAAGCGCTGGTCAAAGCCAAGGCCGAAGAAGGCATCTGGATGGAAGAAATTCCCGTGCCGGAAATCGGGCCGAACGATATTCTGGTCAAGGTCGGTAAAACCGCCATTTGCGGCACGGACATTCATATCTACAACTGGGACAAATGGGCCGAGAAGACCATTCCCGTGCCCATGGCCGTTGGTCATGAGTTTGTCGGCCGCATCGTGGACCTGGGTTCCGAAGTGCGGGGCCTCAAGGTCGGCGACCGGGTTTCGGCCGAAGGGCACATCACCTGCGGGCATTGCCGGAACTGCAAGGCCGGCAAGCGCCATCTCTGCCGCAATGCCATTGGCGTGGGTGTGAACCGTCCCGGCTGTTTCGCCGAATACCTGAGCGTTCCGGCCGTCAATGCCTTCAAGGTTCCGGATACCATTTCCGGGGACGTGGCCGCCATGCTCGACCCCCTGGGCAACGCCACGCACACGGCCCTGTCTTTTGATCTGGTCGGCGAGGACGTGCTGATCACCGGGGCCGGTCCCATCGGCATCATGGCCGCAGGCATCGCGCGGTTCTGCGGTGCGCGCCACGTGGTCATCACCGACGTCAACGATTACCGCCTGGATCTGGCCCGTAAAATGGGCGTCAGTCGGGCCGTCAACGTGATCAGCCAGTCCCTGGCCGAGGTCATGGCCGACCTGCACATGGCCGAAGGTTTTGACGTTGGCCTGGAAATGTCCGGCAACCCCCATGCCTTCCGCGACATGCTGGCCCGCATGAACCATGGCGGCAAGGTCGCGCTGCTGGGCATCATGCCCGAGAATACGGACATTGACTGGGGGCAGGTCATTTTCAAGGGCCTGCTGATGAAAGGCATTTACGGCCGGGAAATGTTCGAGACCTGGTACAAGATGTCGGCCATGCTGCAGAGCGGATTGGACATGACCCCGGTCATCACCCACAATTTTGCGGCTGAGGATTTTCAAAAGGGTTTTGACGTCATGCGCACCGGCAAGTCCGGCAAGGTCATTCTGGACTGGAGCGCCTGACCGCCTGCGGCACACGGCGAATACGAGGCATGAAGCGTCCGGATTTCGGGGCTTCATGCCTTTTTTTACCCCTCCGTATTGCCTTGGGCCGCCCCTGCTGACACAGTGGCCGGGCCGACGCGCGCCACAAGGAGGTCCTATGCGTCATACCATATCCACCCTGGTCGAGAACAAGCCCGGAGTCCTGGCCGCTCTGGCCGCGACCTTTGAGCATCACGGCATCAACATCCGGTCCATTTCCTGCGGCGAGACCGAGCGGGAGGACGTTTCGCGCATGATCATCTGCGTGGAGGCCGGACCCGAGGAAATCCGCGCCATAACAGAGGAGATCGCCGGGCTCGATTTTGTCCTGGGCATGGAGGACCTGTCGGGCCAGGAGCTGATCGACCGCGAACTGGTCATGATCAAGGTGCGCATCACCACGGCCACGGTCAGCCAAATTCTGCAGATTTTCGAGGTCTTTCGGGCCAATGTCATCGACATGGGCAACGAAACCATCTCCGCCGAACTGTCCGCTCCTGCGGGCAAGGTGGCCGGTCTGATCCGCACCCTGGCCCCGCACGGCATTCAGTCCCTGAGCCGGACCGGCCTCATCGCCCTGACCAGGGGGGACCAGTGATGGGCGTGGTGACCTCTCTGCAGGGTATGGTCGAGCTGGTTCGGGCCAGAAATCGGCCCGCCTCGGTGGTGGTGGCCGCCTGCGCCGATGCTAACGCCGTGCTGGCCGTGCTCGAAGCGGCCCGCCAGGAATTGGCCCGGCCCATATTCGTGGGAGACGTGGAGCGGATGCGCGCTCTTGCCGAACTGGCCCGGGTCGACTTTTCCCCCTTTGAATGCCTGCACGAACCTGATCCGGCCGCAGCCGTGCGGCAGTCCCTGGATCTGCTCCAGTCCGGCCGGGCCCGCTTTCTGATGAAAGGGGCGGTCAAGACCGATGTCCTGCTCCGGGCCGTGCTTGGCCGCAAAACCGGCGGCGAGGGCTTGCTCAGCCATATCGGTCTTTTTCCTCATCCCCGCGAGGATCGGCTGCTGATGGTCACTGACGCCGGCGTGAACATTGCCCCGACCCTGACCCGCAAGATCGACATCATCAAGAACGCCGTGGCCGTGGCCGCCAAGCTCGGCATGAACCCGCCCAAGGTGGCCGTGCTCTCGGCCACGGAAAAGGTGTCCTACAACGGCATGCCGTCCAGCAAGGACGCGGACATCCTGGCCAGGCTCTGTCGTATGGGCCTTTTTGGCGACGCCGTGGTCGGCGGCCCTTTTGCCCTGGATATCGCCGTCTCTATGGACAAGGCGCGGGCCAAAGGCGTGGACCACCCCGTGGCCGGTCGGGCCGACATTCTCTGCGCACCGAACATCGTCACCGGCAACGTACTCTACAAGGCCGTGACCAGCCTCATGGATCTGCCCATGGCCGGCATCGTGGTCGGGGCCAGCTATCCGCTGGTGGTGCCGTCGCGAGGGGATTCGGACCAGTCCAAGTTCTACGCCCTGGCCCTGGCCGCGTTTCTGGCCGGTGAGTAGCGCAACACTTCGAATCTTTGGACTATATTTTGAAGCTAGCTGTTTTTTTACGGCCTTGACTGCCCGCTGAAGTGGATTATTTTTTTCCTGTGATTTGACGGACGGCGGGCAAAAGATGCTTGCTTCCGGGCCCGCCGAAGAACACTTCAACACTGGGCAAGCAAAGGAGGTTTGCCATGACACTGATGAAATGGGACCCCTGGCGGGAAATCGAGGACATGTTTGACCGGTACACCAAAGCTGTGGGCTGGCCGCGCGGCGGACAGGAAGCACTGGCGTCGAGCGACTGGACCCCGCGCGTGGATATCGCCGAGACGGAAACCGAATTTCTGATCAAGGCCGATATTCCCGGGGTGGAAAAAGACCATGTCAAGGTGTCCGTGGAAAACGGCGTGCTGACCATTCATGGTGAGCGTAAAACGGAAAAGGAGGAAAAGGACAAAAAGTATCACCGGGTGGAGCGTTTCACCGGTACCTTTGTCCGACGTTTCACTGTTCCGGACAATGTCGATCCTGACGGCATCAAGGCCGTTTTCAAGGACGGCATGCTCCATCTGCACCTGCCCAAGACCGAAAAGGCCAAACCCAAGGCCATCGACATCCACGTCGAATAAGCCCCAGCGGTGGATGCGTCCGGCATCCACTCTTCCCCCTCAAGGACCGGCCCCGCGCCGGTCCTGGCATTTTTCCCCCACAACTTGTCCCACCTCTGATGCCGGAAATTCACGGAACCGTCATATTTGACCCTGTAGTGGAGGTCGAAATTTGTCGGACAAACTCTTGGAGCCGATATCACATTGGAGGGATGCATGCCTGTTCGACTCGGTTTTCACACCAAATTGATACTTGTGACCATTGCCATTGTCCTGGTGACAATTGTGTGTCTGACCCTGATGCAGGCCGTCATGACCCGTCAGGGATACCGGGATAAAGGCAGGGCTGCCCTGGAAGGTGTTGCCGCAACCCTGTACGAGGCCGTGAGCCTGCAGGACAGCCTGAACCAGCAAAAAATCCGGGCGGATCTGGACGGGCTGACCACCCAATTTGCGCTGAGCGGTTTTCCGGTGCACGAACCGCTCATGGAAATTGAAATACGCGGCCCTGTCGCGGATGGCGCAGACAGAGCCGTTATCCTCGTTCCCGGTTTCCGT
Organism: uncultured Desulfovibrionaceae bacterium; assembly: GCA_964651415.1. Classification (GTDB taxonomy): domain Bacteria; phylum Desulfobacterota; class Desulfovibrionia; order Desulfovibrionales; family Desulfomicrobiaceae; genus Desulfomicrobium. The sequence continues at coordinate 21,480 of CAZYZA010000044.1, read as the reverse complement.
CACGGCCGACACTATTTGCACGAAAATACGGAACTTGCGGACAAAGTGGCCGCCCTGACAGGCTCGGTCATCACTGTTTTGCAGCGGCATGAAGAGCGACTGCTCCGTATTTCCACCTCCCTGCCCACCGCTGCGGGTCGGGAACAGGGCTCCGCAGTGCACAAAGGGCATCCTGCCTACGAGGCGGTCATGCTCGGCGAAGACTACGTCGGCCAGGAACAGTTCGGACATATCTGGCATCAAGTGGGCATGACTCCGATTCTCGACCTGGGCGGCGAGGTCATCGGTGCCTTGGAAGTGACCAGGCCGCTGATCAGCGCTGATTTTGCCGCCTTTGTGCGGACAGTCAGCGTGGGCCAGGGCGGAGGCTCTTTTGCCCTGGATCGGCGTTTAATCCCGGCCATTGAACCGCTTCGGGATTCCGGCTTTCGGGGCGTCATGACTTTGGACGCGTTGGAGGAAATGGCCGGAAAAGCGCCGGCTGGCCTGACAATGGACGACGGCCGCATTGTCGATGTCGTAACTCGCTATTACGCTCCCTGGGAGATGTTCTTTATCTCCTGGGTTGCCGAGGAGGATCTGATGCAGGGCGTGAACAGCCAGCTGATCCGCAGCGCCCTGTTCAGTGCCGGTCTGCCCCTTGCCCTGTCCCTTGTCCTCATCTGGATTACGGGGCGGCAGCTGCTGGGGCCGATCCGGAGGCTGGCCCGGATGTCCTCCAGGGTCGCGGACGGAGATTTCGATTTCCAGATCGATTACCGGGCCAACGACGATCTCGGCCAAACCATCGCGGCTTTGCGGCGCATGGTCGGTGATCTCAAGCATAAGCTCGGCTTTGGCAAAGGGGTGCTGGAAGGAGTGGTTATTCCGTGCATTGTCGTTGATACGGAAAACAATATTTCGCACGTCAATCAGGCGGCCCTTGATGTGTTGGGTCACAGCGGCGTGCCTTCGGATCATATCGGGCGCAATATGGGCGAATTCGCGTTCAGCGATGCACGGCGGCTGACCCTGACACAAAAAGCCATGAACGCCGGGCAGCAGTTGGAGGACGAGATCACGCTGACCCACAGACAACTCGGAATTTGCGCCCATCTGCGCGTCGTGGTCACTCCCATCCACGATCTGGACGAGGCTTTGATCGGAGCCATGGCGATCTGGATTGATCTGACCGACGAAAAAGCCAGGCAAACTCAGATCAAGATGCAAAATGAAGTCATGGCGCGGGCGGCCGGCGATGCCGGACATATTTCCCGAAAGGTCACCGACGCTTCGACAGAACTGACCGGCTTGATCCACGCGTCAAGCACCGGGGCCGCGAACCAACAGAGCAGGGCCTTGCTGGCTGTCGATGCCATGGAACAGATGACCTCGTCCCTGGCCGCAATGGCTGAGAAAGCAAAATCCTCCGCGCAACTGGCCCGTCAAGCGGTGGCTAGGGCCGAACACGGCAACGCGGTGGTCCAGGATTCCATGCAGGTCATGACCGAAGTCGCAGATCAGGCCAGAACCTTGCGCAACGACCTGGTGCGTCTCGGCACGACGGCTTCAAACATCGGGGGGATCATGGGCATGGTCGAGGAGATCGCGGATCAGACCAATCTTCTGGCCCTGAACGCCGCCATAGAAGCAGCCAGGGCCGGGACCGCCGGGCGTGGCTTTGCCGTGGTTGCCGATGAAGTGCGCAAGCTGGCGGAGAAAACCATGCTGGCGACCCGCGAGGTGGATGGCATCATCGGACAGATTCAGACCCAGATCCGGGAAAATGTCCACAAGGCCGAATCCACCAATACGTCCATGAACCGGTGCGCCGGCTTGGTTAACGAATCCGGCGCGGCCTTGGGCTCAATTGTGGAAATCGTCAGCACCACGGCGCAGCAGATTGAAGACATTAGCCACAGTGTGAACGCCCAGCAAACTTCCGGTCAGCGAATCCGCATGGCCACTGACGACATGGCTGCCATTGCCAAGGACAACGCCCGGGCCATGCATGAATCCTCGCAGGCAGTGGTCAGGCTGGACGAACTCGCCCGGGAACTGCTCAACGTTATCGCGTCCATGGAAGGGCCAGACCACTCGGAACAGGCTTTGGATGACGTCGCGTGAAACGCAGGGTCAGAATGCCTGTGCGGCGGCATCAAGGTATTGTATCAGCAGCGTTTGGGCCGGGCCAAGCTGGTCCGGATCAGTGTCCAGCTCCTGCAGCATGATAGCGATGTGCGGTGACATGCCCATGGCTTGGAGTGCGGGGCGGGCGGTGTCTTTGGTGCTGAAGAAGTTCCAGCCCAGCGGGGTGTGCGGCTTTCGAAACGGCCAGGTGATTTTGAGCCGCAACAGGTCGGCCAGAGTTTGACGGCCAGACGGCGTCAGGGCGTTTGGCTGCACAGGGCGGCCCGTTTCCGTCTCAAGCCAGCTGAAGACGGCGGCCAGCAGCCGATGCTCGACAATGATCAGACCGTACTCGTACCAGTCGTCCAGCACGAGGCGGACGGTTTGTTTCCACCGGGCTTCCATCTGGTCATAGCTCGGACAGAAAAAGAACTTGCAGGCCGCCCCGCCGTAAAAACTGAGCCCGCGCCAATCCACACCCTTGTTCCCCAGGGCCAGAGGATGAAGCAGGCAGCCGATGCGTTCGCCGCTGTCCTGGATCAGGCCGACGAAAACACAGTGATGGAAACTGGCTATGGGACGGGCTGCGCCTTCCACCTGCAGCCGGTCCTGTTCAAAGGCCGCAATGGCCTCCACGGTTCGCGGCACGGCGGCAAAGGCCTGGGTGCGCTCGGCCAGCACGGCGTGCAGGGCGGTTCGGGAAGACGCCCTGGCGTGATTGTAGAGGCCGCAACAGCCGCCGCAGGATACGCGCGGTCCGACCTGGCACAGATATACGCCGCCCCGGACCGCGTCGTCTTCAGGAAGATGAATCATGATATGTTGATATGACCAGGTTGTTTATGTTCCGAATGTTTATGCGCTCCGGGGCGGTGGGGTTTGCGCTGCAAGCGCCGGCCTCCCCGGAGCCATCCGTCAATCGCTGTTTTTGACCACCAGCGCGCCGTCGCCGGGACGCATGTGCAGGTCCATCTGCGGGAACGGTATCTCCACCCCGTGCTCGCGAAACTTGAGGTCGATGGCTTCGCGGATTTCCGAAGACGTGGACAGGGCCAGATCCACATGCCGAACCCAGAACCGGACAAAAAAATCCAGCGAGCTGGCGCCGAAATTACTGAAGATGACCGTGGGCGCGGGGCTGGTCAGCACTGCGGGATGTTCCGTGGCGGCTTCCAGCAAGAGCTTTTTGATCAGCTGCACGTCTGATCCGTAGGCCACGCCCACGGGCACGTCCCGTCGGATGCGCACGTCGTTGCGGTGGGTCCAGTTGGTGACCTGGTTGGCGATGAGGGTTGAATTGGGCAGAAAGATCTTGGCGTTGTCGAAAGTTTGGACTTCGGTGTTGCGAATGTTGACGCTCACAACCTTGGCCCAGACTCCGCCGACCTCGATCACGTCTCCGGGCTGAATGGCGCGGTCGAAAAGCAGGATCAGGCCGCTGATGAAATTGCTGATGATGGCCTGCATGCCAAAGCCGATGCCCACGGACAAACCACCGGCGATGACCGCAAAATTGGTCAGGCTGATGCCAAGCATGCGGACGCTGATCAGGCCGAACAGGAGCCAGAGGCAATAGATGCCGATGCGCTGCAACGAGGCGGCCGCGCCGTGATCAATGTTCTTCCAACGCAGGTGCTCATTTTCCAGCACGGTTTTCCAGGCCGCAGCCAGGGATCTGACCAGTTGAAAAAGAAGCAGGACAAATCCCAGTCGCAGGAAATTGAAGGAGAAATCCCCCCAATTCAGCTCCATGGTCGACAGCTTTTCAAAAACGACCCCGGTTCCCAGATTGATGGTCACCCAGGTTGAAATGCCCAGGGCCACAAGCATCCAGGCCATCAAGGTGAAGAATGTCACGGCCAGGTCCGCCACCAGGGCGCGGAAGCCGGATTTGTCCACATTTTCGAACACAACCCTGATGACGCTGGTCGCGCCGATGGCCAATTGTCCGGCCAGAGCCAGCACGCCCCACAGGGTGCTGGCCAGGATGGCCAGGTTGCCCCAGCCTGTCACGGCTACGGCGACCAGAATGGCCAGTACGTACGGATGCATTTTTCGAATGAAGCGTTCGTACCGCAATTGAGGCTGAATCATGCCGAAAAAAAGGCTGCTGAGCACAATCAGACTGACCCAGGTCAGATGCTCCATCCACTGGGGCAGGCGGAGCAGGTCCAGGATGGCCACGCTCATGGACAGGAACACCAGCGGCAGCAGGGGCTGGATGGTATGATGCGTCAGCACGCCGCGGACATTGCGAAACATCCAGGCCAGGGCCTGCACGCCCGTCAGCATCAGGATGTGGGTGCAGACCAGCAGCAGCGATGTCTGTTTGACCATGCCCGAAAAAAACGCCGCCAGCAGGGACAACCCCAGAGACAGGCTCAGGATGCCGAAGGCCGATGTCCATCGTCCGCCGGCATTGGCGTCGGCAAAAACGTTGGCCAGGTAGCGGTGCGACATGAATCCGATGAAGACAAAGGGGATCCAGAAAAGAAACATGGTGCCGGTCCAGTCGCCGGAGTCACGGGTGACCGAAGCGTACTGGCTGCTGAAAAAAGTTTTCAGGTTGGAGAACCAGTCCCGAAACTCCTTGGCGATGTCCGCACCGGCAGCCGGGAGAAGTCGAAATTTCTGACCATCCAGAAATTCGGCTTTCCAGATCAGCGGGAGCTGCGTTTCAAAGGTAGAAATCCAGGTGGCAATGCGTTCCTGAATTTCACCGACATGCGTCTGCTGCTTCTCCAGCTGGGCCTGGCTGGCTTTGAGGTTCTGGCCCACGGCGGTGATGCTCTTGCGGATGGCCTGCACGTCCTGCCGCAAATCCCGGTCAAGGTCGGCCGACCATTTCCGTTCCAGGTCTTCGCCCAGTGACTGGACCGTGACGAGCTTGAGATTCAGTTCCTTGGCCAGATTCTGCAGTGGCTCGTGTTCCTTTTGCAATGCCGCCTGCATGAACCTGGCTTCAGCCAGGGCCACGCGCATGTCATATGGATTGGCCTTGGCCATGCGGGCCATGACCTCCAGCATCTGCAGGCGACTGCGGGCAGTATCCAGGGCCGTCTTGAAGACCTCCTCCCGCTTGCGGAGTTGCTCCTGCAGAGCGTCCGCGTCGCGTTGCAGAGCTTCCACTTCCTGGGCCTTGGTCCGGAAAAAAGACGACATGGCCGAAGCGGCCGGAGCTGGTTCTTCTGCTGCCCAGAGCAGAGCGGGCAGTGTCGTGCAGGCCAGAATGAACAGAATGGGCAGAATTTTCTTCATGGTTCTCTCAAGAAAAAGGGCCATCCGTTTCCGGATGGCCCCGGGATTGGGATCGGACTTATAAATATCCCCAGGTTTTCAGGCGGGAATAGGCGTGCTGGGCCATTTCGCCCTGGGTCACGGCCTGCAGGTAACGGCGGTATTCCTGAGCTGCAGCCTGCTTGTCCTTCATGCCTTCATGGGCAAAGCCTTTCATGAAGACCGTGGTCGGATTGCCGGGCAGCAGGCGTTCGTAGGCGGTGAAATCGGCCAGGGCCTGCGAATAATTCTTGTCCATGATCGAGGCCACGCCGTGCATGTGCTGGGCCTGGGCTTCGGTCGGGTAGATTTTTCTGGCGCGGTCGGCAAAGTCAGCGGCCTGCCGGCCGTTTTTCTGGGCGATATGGCATTTGGCCATCATGACCAGACCGGCGTAATCGTTCGGCGACTGTTTCAGACCTTCGGCGTACCGGCTTTGAGCCACGCCGTACTCCTTGGCGGCCATGGCCTTGTCCCCTTCCTGGAAAAGCTTGAACATGGGAGCCAGCCGACGCAGGCTGGCCGTGCTGTCCATGTAGCGTTCGCGCTGCAGGGGCAGGTTCTGCTGTCCGCCAAAGCGCGTCCGCGACCTGGCGACAGAGGTTTCGTAGCGTTCCGCACTCATGGGATGGGACGAAAACATGGCCTCGATGGCGCTGGGTTGGCGCTTGCTCATGGATCTGAGCACGTCCATCAGCCCGACCATGCCCTGCGGCGAATAGCCGGCCTTGACCATGTACTCCATGCCCAGATCATCGGCCTGGCGCTCATCCTCGCGGCTGTAGCTGGCCAGAAGCAGACTTGCGCCGATGCCGCCCACGGCCCCGGTCAGATCCCCCAGCGTCTGGCTGGCTGTTCCGGCCAGCAGGGACGCGCCGCCGACCAGGGTTCCGATCAGTCGCCCTTTGGACATGCGCGCTGCGGTGTGCCGGGCATTGACGTGCCCCAGTTCGTGCCCGATCAGCCCGGCCAGCTCGGCTTCGTTGTCCAGTTCGGCCAGAATGCCGCGGGTGATGCCGATGCTGCCGCCGGGAAAGGCGTAGGCATTGACGTAGGTCGCGTTGACCACGCTGAAACGGTACGGCATGTGCCCACGGTGCGTTGTCCGGGCCAGGCTGGCCCCGATCCCGGCCACATACCCATTCAGCGAGTTGTCCTGGGTTACCCCGTAGTCGGCGGAGAATTGATGCGGAGAATTGGCCTTGTCGATCTGGATCTCCTCTCCTTCGCCCATCAGCATCAGCTGGCTCTGGCCGGTGACCGGATTGGTGGCGCAGCCCACGGCGGTTGAAACCGCGGCCAGGGACGCGAGTTTGATGAAATCCCGACGGGTCAATGCGCCCCGATAGGCGCGATCTTCAAATACCGAATTCATAGTCGACTCCTGAAGCAATGTGGATGCCCCTGCCTACACCAGCCATCGGCAGGCTGACAACCCGGCAAGCCCCTCCCGTACCCGCCGCAACAGGGTGCTGATTACAGCCGGGCCGTCGGCAGGCTGCAGAACCGGGTAGGAGATGACAAATCTCACCCTCTTGCCTAGAACATGCCCATCAACCTGAGGAGCGTGCATGATCCATCGCAATCTGAAGTCCTGTCTTGATGATCTGGAGCGATCCGGACAGCTTGTCCGTATCGACACCCCCGTTGATCCGTATTTGGAGATCGGGGCCATCCAGCGCCGTGTGTTTCAGGCCGAAGGCCCGGCACTTCTTTTCACCAATGTCAGGGGAACCCGTTTTCCCATGGCCGCCAATATTTTCGGCACCTTGAAACGGACCAAGTACATCTTTCGTTCCACCTTGCGCCGGGTCGAGGCCATGCTCGCGGCCAAGGCCGATCCGGCCGGAGTCGTCAAAAAACCGGGCGCATGGCCCGGACTGGCCCTGGGCGGATGGCACACCCTGCCCAAGACCGTGGCCCATGGCCCGATTCTGCACGGCCGAACAACGATTTCGCAACTGCCGCAGCTCGTGTCCTGGCCCATGGACGGAGGATCCTACGTAACGCTGCCGTTGGTCTACACCGAGAGTCCGTCCAAACCCGGATACATGGGATCGAATCTGGGCATGTACCGCATTCAGCTCTCGGGAAATGAATTCGAGCAGGACCGGGAAGTGGGGCTGCACTATCAGATTCATCGCGGCATTGGATATCACCATGCCGAGGCCATTGAGCGCGACCAGGCCCTGCCCGTGAATATTTTTGTCGGCGGTCCGCCGGCCATGACCCTGGCCGCGATCATGCCCCTGCCTGAGGGCATCGCCGAAATCCTTTTCGCCGGAGCACTGGGCGGGCATCGTGTGCCCATGATCCGGCGGCCCGGTCAGCTGCCCATTCTGGCCGAGGCCGATTTCTGCATCCGGGGCCGTATTGATCCCCGGAAGCAGAAGCCGGAAGGACCCTTTGGCGATCATCTCGGCTACTACAGTCTGGTGCACGATTTTCCGGTCATGGAGGTCGAGGAGGTGCTGTACCGCGAAGAGGCGATCTGGCCCTTCACCACGGTCGGTCGGCCGCCGCAGGAAGACACCATGTTCGGGGCTTTTATCCACGAACTCACGGCCGATCTGGTGCCGCAGGTTTTCGGCGGCGTGCATGAAGTCCATGCCGTGGACGCGGCCGGCGTGCATCCCTTGCTGCTGGCCGTGGGCAGTGAACGCTACGTGCCCTATGCCGGCGAGCGGCAACCCCAGGAATTGATCACCAACGGCCTGTCGCTGCTGGGCAACACCCAGACTTCGTTGTCCAAATACGTCATCCTGGCAGCCCGCGAAGACGAGCCCGGTTTGTCCTGCCACCATGCACCTGAATTTTTCCGGCATGTGCTGGAACGCCTCGACCTGTCCCGTGATCTGCATTTCATCACCCGTACGACCATGGACACCCTGGATTACTCGGGCATCAGCCTCAACCAGGGCTCCAAGGTTCTGTGGACGGCGGCCGGCAGCCCGAAGCGCGTTCTGGCCACTGCTGCGCCTCGGCATCTGGCCTTGCCGGACGGATTTTCAGACCCGTGCTATTTTGCGCCGGGCATTCTGGTGATTTCCGGTCCGGCGCACGGCCAGGATCGGGATACCCAGGATCCGGTCATGGAGGGGCTGTGCCGGACGCTGGAGAAGGTCGCCGGCCTCGAAGGCTTTCCTCTCATTGTGGTTGCCGATGACGCGCGGTTCACGGCCGCCGATTGGAACAATTTCCTCTGGGTGACGTTTACCCGTTCCGATCCGGCGACAGACACCTATGGGCTGAACGGTTTCACCCATTGCAAGCACTGGGGATGCCGGGCCATGGTCATTGACGCCCGTCTGAAGACGTATCACGCCCCGCCCCTCGTCAATGTGCCGGAAATCGAAAAAAAAGTGGATGCCCTTGCCCTGCCAGGGGGTCCCTTGTATGGGATCCTCTAATCCGCCAACCACAACGAACGAGGATAAGCCTATGCGTACACGAATAGTGGCCACCCTGGGGCCGGCCTCCATGGATCTGAATGTCATGAAGGAAATGGTCATGCTCGGGGTGCGGGTCTTCCGGCTCAATTTTTCCCATTCCGACGCGGCCCATTTCGGGCCGGTCATCCAGAAAATCCGACAGGTTGAGGCCGAGACAGGGGTGAACGTCACTGTCATGGGCGATCTGTGCGGCCCCAAAATCCGCATCGGCGAGGTCAAGGGTTCGCCCCTGCAGTTGCGTAAAGGGGCCTATGTCGGTCTGGGCGCGCCGGACACGGCCGAGCGCAGCGAGGCGGATATCTTCGCCAGTCTGGACGTGCCCGAACTGCTGGAAGGGCTGGAAGAGGGCATGCCCGTATCCCTGTCCGACGGCATGCTGCAGTTCATTGTGCGCAAGGTGGTGGAGAAGGACAGGCTTTTCGTCCTGGAAGCCCTGAATGGCGGCATCCTGACCTCCAACAAGGGCATCGCCTTTCCGGGAAAAACCCTCAAGGTTGCGGCCATGACCGACAAGGACCGTCGGGATCTGCATCAGGGCTTGGACATCGGCATCGACGCCGTGGCCCTGTCCTTTGTCCAGAGCCGGGAAGACATCGATGACATCAAGGCCGAGATAGCGGCCCACGGGACGTGGATCCCGGTCGTGGCCAAGGTCGAGCGCAGAAACGCGGTCGAAAAGCTTGATTCCATACTGGAAGCGGCCGACGCCATCATGGTCGCGCGCGGTGACCTGGGGCTTGAATGCAGCCCGGCCGAACTGCCGATCATTCAGAAAAAAATACTGCGCGCCTGCCGTCACGCCCAGAAACCGGCCATTGTCGCCACTCAGATGCTATTGTCCATGGTCAAGAACCCCATCCCGACCAGGGCCGAATCCACGGACGTGGCCAACGCCATGCTCGACGGCGCGGACTGCGTCATGCTGTCCGAAGAAACGGCCATCGGCAGCTACCCGGTGGAGGCGGTGCGCTTCATCAACGAGATCGCCCAGTACGCCGAGCCCTATTATCTGGAACGCATCGGCGGCCCGTACATGCCCAAGCCCGAGAAAAATCCACCCAAGTTTCTGGCCTATTCGGCCTGCCTTATGGCTGAGAACGCGGACAGCGCGGCCATCGTCTGTCATTCGACCACCGGAGCCACGGCCCGGTACATCAGCTCCCGGCGTCCGGCCCAGGCCATATTCGCCATGACCTCGGACCAGCGCATCATGCGGTGGATGAATTTTTTCTGGAGCATCACGCCGGTGGAAAGCCCGCGTGAGCCGCGCAGCCACCAGAAACGAGCCGAGAAATTCGTCCAGGAATACGCCGGATTCAAGCCCGGCGAAAACGTCATCATCGCCAGCGGTCAGGCCACGCCGGGCATGGGTTCGGTCATGACCAACGAAATCAAGGTTTACTACAAGTAGACTCGCCCGCTTGAAAAGCGGCCATCAGCTGCGTTGCCGAACAAAACCAGACCCTCGCATGTCTCGCGACGCATGGGGGCTGGTTTTTTTTGTGTGAGGAGCAGACAGAAAAAGGGCGACCATTGCGGTCGCCCTTTTTCTGTCGGTGCTGGAGTGGCGCCAAGGATTAGCCGTGGGCGCGAATTTCGTCCATGGGAGACATTAAAAGTCCAGGGTCTTTTTCCACGCCGTGGCCAAGTCTTCCACTGCGGCGCTGACCAGGGCTTCCCCGCCGCTACGCAGAGTCAGACAGCCATCCCCTGTGGTCGTGCCGATGGCAGCCAGGAAATCTCCGGCGAACAATGCTTCGAAGGCGGCTTCCCTGCCCCGGGCCACGGTGACCACGAAGCGGCTGGCCGATTCGCTGTAGAGCACCTGCTCGGGCAGGGGGCAGTCCAGGGCCGGAACGTTCTTGATGTCGATGTCCGCGCCGGTCCGGCCGGCCAGGGCCATTTCGGCCAGGGTCACGGCCAGGCCGCCGTCGGAGATGTCGTGGGCCGCGGTCAGCAGACCATTTTGTATGGCTTGGTACATCCGCTCGTAGCGGATGCGGGCCGACACGGCGTCGACCTGGGGCACGTTGCCGCACAGCCCAAGGCTGTCGGCGTATTCGGAACCGCCCAGTTCGTTGCGCGTCAGGCCCAGGATATAGACCGTCTCACCGGGACGCTTGAAGTCCGAGGTCATGGTCTTGGCGCAATCAGGAATGACGCCCATGACGGAGAAAAGGACTGTCGGCGGAATGGAGATCTTGGTCCCGCCGCCGGTATAGTCGTTTTTCATGGAATCCTTGCCGGACACGCAGGGCACGCCGTAGGCTTGGCAGTAGTGGGCCAGGGCCTGGTTGGCCCGGACCAGCTGGGCCAGCTTGTAATGGCCGTCCGGTGTTTTTTCGGATTGGACCGGGTCGCACCAGCAGAAATTGTCCACGCCGGCCATGTGCCGGATGTCCGCGCCCGTGGCCACGGCGTTGCGCACGCCTTCGTCAATGGCGTTGGCCATCATCCAGTACGTGTCGAGGTCGCTCAGTTTGGGACAGATGCCGTTGGCGATGACCAGGGCGCGCGGGCTTCCCAGTTGAGGCCGGATCACGGCCGCGTCGGCGGGACCGTCGTTTTCGGCTCCGACCAGGGGCTTGATGACGCTGCCGCCCTGGACCTCATGGTCGTACTGTCGGATGACGTATTCACGGGAACAGATGTTCAGGCGAGCCAGCATGGTTTTCAGGAATGCGTCATGGTCACGGACCCTGGCTTCGGCGGGGCTGCCGCAGCAACAGGTCTGGGGAGGCTGCCAGACCGCGGACAGCCGCATCTGCGGCGCGCCTTCATGCAGAAAGTTCATGCTCAGGTCGGCCACGATCGTGTCGTTGTAGCGTACGTGCAGATAGCCCGAATCCGTGAATTCCCCCAGATCCGTGGCTTCGACGTCCATCTCCCCGGCCAGGGCCATGAACCGATCCAGGTTGGCGGGCGGTACGGCCAGGGTCATGCGCTCCTGGGCCTCGGAGACCAGAATTTCCCAGGGTCGCAGCCCATCGTACTTGAGGGGGGCCTTGGCCAGATCCATGTCGCACCCGCCGCAGTCCTGGGCCATCTCGCCGACGGACGAGGACAGGCCGCCCGCACCGTTGTCGGTGATGGCGTTGTACAGCCCCAGGTTCCGGGCGCGCATCAGAAAATCATACATTTTGCGCTGGGTGATGGGGTCCCCGATCTGCACGGCCGTGGCCGGAGAGCCTTCGTGCAGCTCCTCGGAAGAGAAGGTCGCGCCATGGATGCCGTCCTTGCCGATGCGGCCGCCGGTCATGATGATGCGGTCGCCGGGTCGGGCCTGCTTTTCATGGCTCGGCTGCCCGTTGATCTCGGCGGGCATGGTGCCGATCGTGCCGCAGAAAACCAGGGGCTTGCCCAGGAATCGCTCATGAAAGACGATAGCTCCGTTGACCGTGGGGATGCCGGACTTGTTGCCGCCGTGCTCCACGCCTTCGCGTACGCCTTCGAACACGCGTCGTGGGTGCAGGAGGCGCGGCGGCAGTTCGCCGTCGTGAAAGGGCGAAGCAAAGCAGAAGACATTGGTGTTGCAGAGAAGGTTTGCGCCCAGACCCGTGCCCATGGGATCGCGGTTGACACCGACGATACCGGTCAGGGCTCCGCCGTATGGGTCCAGGGCCGAGGGGCTGTTGTGCGTTTCGACTTTGATGCAGACGTTCATGTCTTCGCTGAATCTGATCACGCCGGCGTTGTCCTTGAAGACCGACAGGCAGAAATCGTCCTGACCCATGCGCTGGCGCAGCAGCTTGGTGCTGCCTTGGATATACGTCTTGTACAGGCTGTTGATTTCCGCAGTGGCACCGTTTTCCTTGTTCTCGTAGGCAATGAGGGCGCTGAAGATTTTGTGCTTGCAGTGCTCGGACCAGGTCTGGGCGAGGCATTCCAGTTCAGCGTCCGTGGGCGCGGCCGGCAGACCCTTGGCCTGACGGTGGGCCACGACTTCGGGCCGGGCGTAGTAATCGCGGATGGCCTGCATTTCTTCAAGATTCAGGGCCAGGACCCCGTCCCGCGACAGCTTCATCAGGCCCGCGTCGTCCAGAACGGAGAGATCCACGATGTCCACCCTGCTTGACGCCTCGCCCGTGACTCTGGCCGCGCGGGCCGCAAATCCGGGAGTGGCGGCCCAATCGGCTTTGCTTTTGATCTCAAAGCGCTGGATCAGTTCGTTGGCCAGCAGGTCTTTGGCGATATGCTCGACCTGGTCCTGGCTGAGGTCGGCGGTGATCAGGTACTGGGTTGAGGTGTAGACCGCGATGTCGGCCTTGCGGTCACCGAGCACGGTGCGCAGGGTTTCCTTGGCCGTGCGGCCTTCGTTGTCGGTCACGCCGGGCCGGAAGCCGACCTCGATGATCCAGTCGAAGTCCGTGGCCAGGGGTGTGGTCGCGGCCGTATGCAGCACCGGGTCGTGCAGCGCCGAGGCGTCAATGGCCTGGCTGATCTGTTCCGGGTTCAGCCCTTCGATGGTGTAGATCCGGACGATGCGTACCCGGTCCACATTCAGGCCCAATTCGTTTTTGATCTTGTGGGCGGTCTTGTTGCCCTGGGTATCGGTCACTGCCTTGCGCAGAGCCACTTCGACTCGGATCGGCATGATGGTCTCCTGAAATAAGCTATGATTCACGGAAGAATGGTTGTCTGCAAATGCACGATGACGTTGCCGCCCTGAGCTTTGGCCTGATAATTGGCTTTGTCGCAGCGTTCAAGCAGGGATTGGGCCGTGTCTTCGGGTTCGAGCAGGCTCATGCCGATGCTCAGACTGACCTCGCCCTTGTGTTGCGCCCGGAATTGCTGCTGCAAGCGCTGCGCGTTGCTCTGCATGCTTTGCAGGTCGGAATTGCTGGATATAATGACGAATTCGTCGCCGCCGAAACGGCAGGGATAATCCAGCCCTTTGCGCAGCGATTTGCGCATGAGCTGACCCAGGTCGCTCAGGGCCTTGTCTCCGCCGTGATGACCGTGGGTGTCGTTGAACGTCTTGAACTTGTCGATGTCGAAAAAAATCATGCCCAGCGGCAGGCCTGTCCGTTGGGCCCGCGAGATTTCCCGTTCCAGGATGGGTAGGAGGTGGTGACGGTTGAAGATCTGCGTCAAGGAGTCAAACAGGGCCTGCTCCTTGATTTTACGCTCCAGGCGTCTGATGGCCGAAATATTGCGGCCCACAACCAGACCGTAGTCTGAACCGTAGGAAAACCGGGAAAAAATCAGCTCCAGCTGCAGGTGTTCGTCGTCAAGCACGATCTGGGCTTCCACAGCCTTGGGGCTTTGTTCAAGGCTGGTCATGTCCCAGTCTTCGGCCAGGTCTCCCAGGGGACGGGTCAGGGCAAACAGGTTTTTCCCTTTGAGAAAACGGGCATGTCGCCCTGATGCAAAGGTGATCAATCCATTGGCGTCGATGGCCATGACCAGATCCTGCATCGATTCCAGCAGTCGGGATAAGAAATCGCGTTGGCACAGCGCTTCGGATTCCAGGACACGGACTTCGGACAGGTCCTGAACCAGGGCCAGGATGCTGGTTTGACCGTTTTGCCGGATGCGATACCCGCTCAGGGAAAAGGCCGGGTCGTCGGGGTTGCTGCCCGGACCCAGGTCGCAGTGGACCGCGCAATGGCTCAGTTGTCCGGAATCGCGCACGAAATCCTGCCAGCCGGACAATACCGCCCCGTCGGACGCATTGCCGCTTGAACCCAGGCGATCCTCCAGGGACGGGCAGCCGTCCAGGAAGCGGACAAAGGTCGGGTTGGCGCGCATCATCCCGCCGTCCTCACGGAAAAGGGCTACGCCTGTGGGCAGGATGTCCAGGAGTTCGGCTTTGATTTCCAGGGTGCCGACGGTGTTCATCTGTCGCCACAAGCTGCGGGCGGCCAGCCGGGCGTAGAGGGCTGCTTCGGCCTTGGCCCAGGTTGTGGCGGGAATGTCGAGCAATCGCAGCTGCCCGATGGTTCTGCCTTCGGTCTCCAGCCCAATGGACAGCGCGGAGCCGCCTTTGAAATCCGACAGGTCCGCCGCGTATTCCGGTCCGCTCAGACCCGATGCGTGCAGGACATACCGTTCCCACTGGCGGGCGGCAGGGGCGTAAAGAATGATCTCGGCTTCCCGGCAGGTCCAATTCCAACGCAGGTGTCGTCCGATGCAACCGGCAATGGCCGCGTTCCCACCTGTCAGCGCCTCCAGTTCCCGGGCCTGGGAATGAAAATCCTGCACCGACTGCAGGGAATGGGCATAGAGGCGGTTTTCCAGGGGAAGCTCTTTGATGTTCATGGCCGCGGACAAATCGTTGAAGCGGCTGATGCAGCGTTGGCGCAAGCCTTCCATCCCGTCCGCAGGCAGGGCTTTGGCCTTGCCGAGAAGGAATTGGAGCTGGTTCAGGCTGTCCGGGGCCGGGTCGGAACGAAATTCCACTTCCGCCCATCTGGTGCCGAAGATGACGGCTTGGTGCAGGGGCGGATATTCCAGGACATGCTCAAGATCGTGGTGGGCGGTGATGGCTGAAATCATGCTGTCGGGAAAGTTCCAGTCCGAGAGCAATTCGGCGGTCAGGATCGAATGGTCGGCAGGGATGTGGGTCTGCCAGGACAGAAAGGACGGGCCGGTGTTGATGAAATCCGGACTCTGGATTTGGGGCAGCACATGCTCCGGAAAGGTTGCCGCGTACAGCAGCAGGGACAGGTCTTTGATCAGGGCGCAGATGTAAGCCGCGTCTTTGTCCTGCGGGGCCAATCGCTCGGCCACAAGCTCTGCTCCCAGGGCCGCCCAAATGATCACCCGCCAGTTGGCGTAGGTGTCGAAGCCGTTTTTTTCCAGGATGGCGTGGAGATTGTTCTGCAGGGACAACGACAAGGCGATGCGCAGGATTTCGTTGTTGCCGAGAATGATGGCGGCCCGTTGCAGGTCCGAGATTTTGCCGGGCTGGCCGTAAAACGGGGAGTTGACCAGGGAGAGAATGGCCGTGGCCAAGGCCGGATCAAGTTTGAGAATGGACGCGATGACGCTGAAGTCCGGTTCCTGACTGACCGCTTCCTGCAGCAGTTGGGCGGTGGCCGGCGAAAAGGTCGCCTTGAGGCTGGCGCGCAGCGATGTCCCGATGTTGCGCGGGGATAGGCGATCCTTGGTGGGCATGGTTATTTTTCTCGCGTCAGCACAAAGTCGATCATGGCGGCCAGACTGTTTTTTTCCGTGCATTCCGGTAGCACGGCAAGCGCCTGCTTGGCTAGGCTTAGATAGGATTGGGCCGCAAGGCGCGTGCGGTCGGCAAAACCCTGTGTCGCGATGTCGTGGACGATGCTGTCCTGTCTCGCCGCAGACAGGTTGGCATCGGAGAGCTCGTCGATAATGGCTTGTCGTTGTGCCGTGGGCAACGATTCAAGATACAGGAGCAGGGGCAGGGTGAATTTGCCTTCGCGCAAATCGCCGCCCAGTGGCTTGCCGGAAGTGTCGGCGCGGGACGTGTAGTCCAGGGCGTCGTCCACGAGTTGAAAGGCAATGCCCAGATTCAGGCCGAAGGTCTTGGCCGCCTCGCGCATTCGGTCTGATCCGCCGGCCATGATCACCCCGAACTCGCAGGCCGACTGAATAAGGTACGCGGTCTTGCCGGTGATGATTTCGATATATTCGTCGCGGGTGATGCGGGCATTGCCGATGGCGGCAATTTCCATGATCTCGCCGGCTGCGGTCTGCATGATGGCCGTGGCAATGCACGAGGTCAGGGCCGGATTGCCCGTGCGAGCGACAATTTGGTTGGCCAGGGCCAGCAGCACGTCGCCGGCCAGCACCGTGGGAGTGATGCCGAACACGGTGTGGGCGGCCGGTTTGCCCCGGCGCAGATCCGCGTTGTCCAGAATGTCATCGTGCATGAGAGTTGCGGAATGCAAAAACTCCAGAGAGCAGGACAGCTTGCGCAGATTGTCCCCACGATAACCCAGGGCCCGGGCGAAAAAGATGGTCAGCATGGGACGGAGGCGTTTTCCGCCGGCGTCCATGACATGGGCGGCCACGGGGCGGACCAGGGCCGGCAGGAGGTTTACCTCATCTTCGATGGCCTTGTTGATGGCCGGAAGTTCTTTGAGAAAAGCGATTTTCAGCTGGGCGACGGCTGTGTTCATGAAAGATCCTGGAGTGTTTTCAGCTGGGTGAGGGCCGCTCGACCACCGGGACCCATGTCCAGACTGAAGTCGTTCACGTAGGCGGCAATATGTTGTTCGAGCGTGGTTGCGTCAAGTTCTCGGGCCAGGGCGGCAATAAAAGGCATGACGCGGGACGAGTCCTGACGGGAGCACAGGATGCTGCTGCGGATGACGTTTTCCAGGAGGCGATGGACGCGGGTGTCCAGGCTGCGCCGGGCGACGATGCAGCCCAGGGGCAGGGGCAGACCGCCTGTGTGATCGCGCCACCAAAGCCCCAGGTCCGTGTGCAAGACCAGGTCGTGCCGGTCGTAAACCAGGGCGGTTTCGTGAATGAGCAGTCCGGCGTCGACCTCTCCCCGGCGCACAGCGTCAACGATGAGATGGAAGATCATGGGCACAGGAGTGTACGTGCCGGGCAAGGCGGCCTTGAGCAGGCATGCGGCCGTAGTGTCCAGGCCGGGGACAGCGATGGTGCGGGGCGAGCCGGTGAAGTCGGGCCTGGTGACCAGCTTGGGACCGTGTTCCAGGCCGAACGCGCCGCCGCAGTCAAGAATAGTATACTCGCTCAACCGCAGGGCCGTGGCCGCGCTGACCTTGATGACATCCCAGGTTCCGTCAAAGGCGCCCTTGTTCAGTTCTTGCACGTCGTGCCAGAAAAAGCGGGTATCCAGATCGTGAGGGCACAGGCCCAGGACCCAGGGACCGAAAATGAAGCTGTCGTTGGGACAGGGTGAAATGGCCACGCTCAGGGTCATGCCGGATCTCCGGTCAGCATGGGCAGGATGTCGTGCAGGCTGCCGAGGGCTCTTTTGAAATTCCAGGCAGCCTTGTCCCGGATGCCGACGGCGTTGGAAACGGTTCTGATTTCGAGGAATGGCAGATTGTGGCGACGTGCGGCCAAGGCCAGGGCAAACCCTTCCATGTTTTCGGTATGGGCCGAATGCTGTCGGTGCCGCAAGGCTGCCAGTTCTGCGTCGCCGCTGACGCCGGCCACGGTCAGGCTGACGGTTCGCGCCCAGTGGGGGGGAAGAGTCAGGCCCATGGCGCATGCCTCGGAGTCGGGTTCCAGCCGTATCCGGTTGGGCGGGTTCAGCGGAACATCAGGCAGCATCTGGTGAGGAAAAGAGACGGGCGACAGGTTGCTGGTGGCGACTCCGTATTCGGGCCAGATTTCCATTGTGGCGACGCTTGTTGCTCCAAGGGGCAGGCTCGCAAGGTCAAAACTGCCGCAAATGCCCAGGTTGACGACGCCTGTCGCGTCGGAATGCCGGGTCAGAACCTCGCCGATGGTCAGCGCCGCCGCAACCGGTCCGATGCCGACGACAACGGGGATAAAAGCACGGCCGCGCCAGATGAAAGGCGCGGCCGTTTGATGGCCCGGAGGGCTGACAGCGGCCAATGCATGGCCGCATTCCAGTTCGGTCGCAAACGCCAGGACAATCATGACCATTCCGGCCTACAAGCGCCAGTAGGCGAAATCAGCGGACAACTCGTCCTTGTTGAAGAAGCTTTTGACGTCAATGATGATGCCGTCGTCGGGTCTGCGGAACATGGCCTTGAGTCGAGAAGGGTCAAGGGCTGCGAATTGATCGTGGGCCACGGCCAGGATCAGGGCGTCCAGATCGTGCAGGTCGTCCAGGGGCAGCAGGTCCACCCCGTATTCCTCTTTGGCCTCATCGGCATGGGCCAAGGGATCGTGAACCAGGACATTGACGTGAAAATCCTCCAATTCGTGAATAATGTCCTCGACTCTGCTGTTGCGCAGGTCCGGCACGTTTTCCTTGAAGGTCAGGCCCAGCAGGCCGACCCGCGCCTTTTTGATCAGAATGCCGGCGCTGATCATGAATTTGATGGTTTTCTCGGCAATGAATTTGCCCATGTTGTCGTTGATGCGTCTGCCGGCGAGGATGACCTGGGGGTGAAATCCCAGGGCTTCGGCTTTGAACGTCAGGTAATACGGGTCAACGCCGATGCAGTGACCGCCGACCAGGCCGGGGCGAAACGGCAGGAAATTCCATTTTGTTCCGGCCGCCTGCAGCACTTCGGTGGTGTCGATGTCCATGCGGTCGAAAATAAGGGCCAGTTCGTTCATGAGCGCGATGTTCAGGTCGCGCTGGGTGTTTTCGATAACCTTGGCCGCTTCAGCCACCTTGATGGATGACGCCCGGTGCACGCCGGCCGTGACCACGGTTTCGTAGAAGCGGGCCAATAGGTCTGCCGTGGCCTGGTCCTGCCCGGCCACGACTTTGACGATGCTTTCCAGGGTGTGGACCTTGTCGCCGGGGTTGATCCGCTCCGGGGAGTAGCCCACGGTGAAATCCCGGCCGCAGGTCAAGCCGGATTCGGCTTCAAGCAGCGGGACGCAGATTTCTTCGGTCAGGCCCGGATAGACCGTCGATTCGTAAACAACGATGCTGCCCGCGACAAGGTGGGCGCCAACCGTGGCTGTTGCCCCGACAACCGGGCGCAGATCCGGTTTGCGGTTGCCGTCGATGGGGGTCGGAACGGCGACGACAATGACCCCGGCCCGTGCGAGCTGGGCCGGGTCGTCGGTGAATTCGACATTGACTGCGGCCAGGCGGGCTGGATCGACTTCCCGGGTGGAATCCCGGCCGGCCGTCAGCTCGTTGATGCGTGGTCGGGAAATGTCAAAACCGATGACATGAAAATGATCGGCCAGAGCCACGGCCAAAGGCAGGCCGACGTAGCCCAGTCCGACCACGGCGACAGGTTTACGGCCGGAAGAGAGGTCTTCAAATGTGATCATGGCAGCCTCGAACAGATGGTGGACAGAACGAAAAACATGCCCGCTGTCAGCGTGCTTTGTCGGCAACGTGAATGTACACGATCCCTGAGCTGAGGGCCGTGTAATCAATCCGGGTGAATCCGGCGTTCAGCAGCTCCTCGGCCAGGGTCCTTGCATCGGGAAATGCTCGGATTGTATCGGCAAGGTACTGGTACGCTTCCGGATTCTTGGAAAAAAAGCGTCCGATCCGGGGTAAGACGACTCCCAGGTAGAAATTGTACAGGCCTTGCCAGATTCTGGCCTTGCCGGTGCCGAATTCAAGGATGCACAGGCGGCCGCCGGGCGTGAGCACGCGCAAAATTTCGCGGTACGCATCGGCGCGGGGCAGGATGTTGCGGATGCCAAAAGCGATGGTCACCGTGTCCACGCAATTGTCGGGCAAAGGCAGTGCTCGACCGTCGGCCTGCGTCGGCAGGATCGACGGAATGGCGGAGATCTTTGATTTGCCCCGACAGAGCATCGGGAGGGAAAAATCCAGCGCCAGCACCTGCAGCCTGGGGTTTTGACGCCGAATTTCCCGGCTGACATCCAAGGTGCCGGCTGCCAGATCAAGCACAAGGCCGGTTGCACCGGGGCGAACGTAACGGACCAGACGGTATCGCCAGTAAAGGTCCAGACCCGCGCTCAGGGCATGATTGAGAAAATCGTACCAACCGGCAATGTTGTCAAAAAGGCCTGAAACTTTTTTGCCGTGATCATTCGGATTCAAGGCCGGGTTCCTTGACAGGGGTTGGTGCGGGGCCGGCTTTGGTTACAGTCCGGTAAACATCGTCGTAAATGGGTTCGAAGTGTTCGGAGAAATTGGACGGGGAAATGCGGCCGACTTCGATAAACTTGACGACGATTTCTTTGGCCACTTGCAATGCTTGTTTTTGAATCTGGTCCATCTGGTGCTCACTGGTTTGGAGATGGCAACAAAAAATCCGCCCGGGGGGATGGTGTCGACCTGCTTTGGGGAAACCGGGCGGTAAAAAAGAAAGAAAAACCCTGAAGCCCTCCCTTCGTTTTTTTCAGCGTCTAGCATACCCCCTTTTGGGAGTCGAGAGTCAGGCATTCAGGGTCGTGTGGAATCAGGCCATGTCCGCCAGCAGATTCTGGATTTCCTGCCGGATGATCTGCGCGGCCGCGTCGGGAATTTGCTGCCGGATAAATTGTTCCAGGTGGGCCTGCATGTTGGCCAGATCCGACGAGCTTTTGGCTGAAGTAAGGTCCTGGAGTTCCATCTTGAGTTGAGCTTCGGCCGCTTGCAGCCTCTGGATCTCGGAATCCTTGACGGCCAAGGCCTGCTGCAGGTCCATCATGGCAACTTCCTGCCGCTGAACCAGTTTGCGCAGGATGTTCAGCTCGCTCTCAATTTCTTCCATCGCCGCGTGGGGCGGGGCAGGCGTGGCCATCATGTCCGGCAGGGCGTCAACCTGGCTTTGCAGGGCGCTGACGCTGCGCTGCAGGGCATCGACACTGGCTGTGGTGGCCAAAGCGCCAAGCCTGGATTCGATTTCGTCCACCAGGTCGGCTCGCAAGGTTTGAACAAAAGGCATTTTATCCGGAGATTCCGGCATGGCGGCCAGGATGTTTTCGGGCCGGATGTCCAAGGTCGGTTCCGGTCTGGCCTCCAGGGCCGCGACCGTGTCCATGGTCTGTTCGATCCGGGCCTTGAGATCCGCCAGCTCCTGGTCGTTGTTTCCGGCCTGGAGTTTGGCCTCCACGGCCGAGA
>CAZYZA010000043.1:0-27550 GCA_964651415.1 uncultured Desulfovibrionaceae bacterium | reverse complement strand
ACGGATCGAATGCTGTCCAGTGCAAGGGAAGCGTCGGGAATGAGGTTGCCGGCGTTGTCCAGGTAATTGAATCTGATGTCGCTGATATTGGTGCTGAATGGTTGCCAGTGCACCGCACCGGTGTCGTATTTGCGCAGAACGTTGTCCGCGACGGCCTTGGCTGCTCCATTGTTGGAGACATTGAGTCGATAGCCCACATGTTCGCGGGCGCTGCCGGCTCCGCTTTCATTGATTATCCCGTCGCCGTTCCAATCCAGAGTGCAGTATATGGCCGTGGCGTTGGTGCCGCGCCCGTAGCCGGGGGCACCTATGGCCGGTTGATGCGAAAACCCGAAAGTCCGCCTGCCACTGGCCGAAAATCCGCACATGCGCAGCTCTTCTGTTATGCGGACCATGGCGCTTAGCAACTCCTGCTGCATCAAGGTGTTTTCCTCCTGCTTGATGGCCATTTTGTGGTGCGCGGAAAAAATACTGTACACGGCTGAGATCAGCATGCCTGAAATAAGCATGGTCACAAGCAGTTCGATCAACGTCAGGCCGGATTGAGAGTGATTTCGCATATGTCCTCACGTGCTGGTTGAAATGGCAGCGGACAGTATGCAAAATTAAGCTAACTGATCAATATTGTTTGGGGAAGTAGGACTGAGATTGGTTGTACTACTTGTCGGATTCCGGAAAATTCCGGCGCCTTGTGTTGGTCTTTCGGTGTTTCACAGTGCGCTCCGCGCGCGTCGCGCACCGTGAAACGGCTATTTGTCGACGACTTTGCAATCAGGGTTGGGGCACCACCACTCATCGCCGTCACCGGTGATGGCTTTGACTTCCTGCGATTCGAGCATGGCCGCAGTCTGGCTATCCAGTTCCTTGCATTTGCGACCGGTCAGTTGCTGTTTGGCGTCACCGGGAAGCTGAGGTGTTGGGTCTTTTTTTTCTGTCATATGCAACCTCCTGTAAGCTGAATGATCTCTCCATAGTATCGGACGCCCGGCCTGACAACCGGCTTGTCGGCTGGAAAACCGCCGGAGCCGGCCTGTGCGCTTGTCATCGGAACGCAAGTGATTAGCTCAGTTCATGGTTGTTGATTTTGTCCGTATCAGGAGGAAATGACATGAAGAACCTGCACACATTGCGATATTTCATGCGTTATTATGAGCCGCATTGCCTGCAAAGGGATGGGAAAACGCACTGCTACGTGTCCGCGCTGGAATATCCGGACGCTGATGAGGCTTTGGAGGTGTTTGGCGGGACAGGATTTTACGCCGATGCTCCACGGTCCATAAAACTGCAATATGCGTCGTTGGTCGGTGAAAAAGGAAACGAATATTGGCTGTTGGAAGACAGTCAGAAACCAGGAGCATATCCGGTATGGGTTGCGTGGTGAAAACATATGGTCGTGGTGTTCAGGGCAGGCCCTTGGGACGTTTCTTGGCATTGGTGGCAGCGATATGTCTGGTGGCAGGAGGAGCTATGGCTGGTCAGATAAAGGACGCGGTATTTGCTGGTGGTTGTTTTTGGTGTCTGGAAGCTCCTTTCGACGCCTTGGATGGCGTGATCGAAACCACTCCCGGATATACAGGCGGAGCAACTTCAAACCCGACTTACGAGGATGTGTCGTCGGGACAGAGCGGACATGTGGAAGCAGTGCGGATTGTTTACGATGAAAGCAGGATTTCCTTTGAAAAATTGCTGAGCGTGTTCTGGCGCAACATTGATCCGACAGACAGCGGGGGGCAGTTTTGCGATCGCGGTCCGCAGTACAGGTCGGCCATTTTCGTTGCCGACGAAACCGAAAATCTGGCGGCCCGGCAATCAAAGCATGAACTGGAGACTGCAAAGGGGATGGTTGTGGTCACAGAAATTCGTCCCCGATCAGACTTTTACCCCGCAGAAGAATATCATCAGGACTATTACCGGAAAAATCCCATCCGCTACCGCTTTTATCGCCAGGGTTGCGGTCGGGATATCCGGCTCCGTCAGGTCTGGGGCGACGAGGCCGGAGGCAAGCCGTCGGACTGAGCAGCGGCTTGCATTTTTTAAGCTGATCGAAAGATGGAGACACGGCGCTGGGGAAAGCGCCGTGTTTATTCATGGATCTGCAGCGTGATATCCGAACCGCCAGGGGTGTGGAAACGCAAGCAGGGGCGACCTCTGGTGATAAGTTCCAGCACTGGCCGGTTGGACGCCTTGACATGCAGGGCCAGGCTCTTTTCCGGATCGTCAAAGACCACGCCGATGGACAGCTCTTCGCCGGAAGGCAAGGTCACTTTCTGCCAGGGAACGATGTCATGCTCGTCGGGTATCTTTTCCTCCAGCATCCACAAGCTGTTCATGGAGGTGAAGGCCAGGCTGGTCAGATGCGTCCACGTATCCGTGGTCCAGTCGCCGGTGTACAGAAAGACGGTGGTTGTATTCATAGCTTGTGCTCGGCTTGAAGTCTGACGTGGGCGCAACCGCTGTCGGTTCAGTCCGCGTTTTTGGCGGCACGGATGTATGCCAATTGAAGGATGGTGGGCACGATGATCCAGTGGGCCGCTCCGGTCATGCTCAACGAGCAGACGGGTGACAGCTCCGCCTCCAGCGGTTTTTCAAAAAGGGCCAGGGCGTCCACGGCGTGTTCCGGGGCCAGGGGCGCATAGCTGACATTGCTGGCGTGCATGGCTGCTCCGTGGGCGATGATCATGTGCAGCAGACAGGTTGCCTGGTCGTTGAGACGCATGGTTTCCAGTACGCTCAGGGTGATGCCGTACGGCGTCAGGGTTGCGGGGGTGATGCGGAAGGCCAGACAGACGGTCTGCAGTTCTTTGGTCGGCACATGCTGCAAGGCCCGGGTGAACAGCGTCATACAGAGTTCGCGTTCGATGATTTCCACGGCGGCGTCGGTCAGATAGCGGACGGAAAAACGGCTGCAGACGTTGTCGAGAATCTTGATGTAGTGCTTGCCTCGCCCGGCTCTGGCCAGGGCGGCCAGGGGGTTGGAGCCGTAACGCTGGATTTCACCGGCAATGACTTCCCAGTACGATGCGTGCTGAGGAGCAAATTGCTTGTATAGCGAATGGTTTGGGAGTTGGACAATGCTGCGCGGCTTGCCGTCTTTGTCGTGGAGCAGGACGCGGACGAGGATGTCCAGGTCTTCACTTGTGCAGTCCTTCAAAAAATCCAAGTCCGGGTCCGGGCGGTACTTCATGTGTTGGTCCTTTTTGGGGCTGTTGTTGCCTGGAGGAAGATCTCGGGTTCACGGCAGCGGAAGATGTCCGTCCCACCGCAATGCTTGCGGCCGCCTTTGATATTATGCGCCCAACCCCCTACCAAAGAAGCATCTTTCGGTCAATGCGTGCTTTGATTTTGCAGTTTTGGTTCGGATCAGTCGTCATGCAATTCAACATCGCTACGGAAGGTTTTGCCGTAACGACTCCAGATCTCGGCCGCCATGCTCAGAGGCTTGATCATGGGGACGGTGTAGGTATGGAAGCGCTTGGCGTACAATGCCTCGCGAAATCTGGCCACATGCGTGCACAGGCCGCGTGGTGAAACGATAAAGGGTTTGTTGATGGTTCGGCGCAGCT
The DNA here is from genome assembly GCA_964651415.1 of uncultured Desulfovibrionaceae bacterium. Lineage (GTDB taxonomy): Bacteria > Desulfobacterota > Desulfovibrionia > Desulfovibrionales > Desulfomicrobiaceae > Desulfomicrobium. The sequence continues at coordinate 23,987 of CAZYZA010000043.1, read as the reverse complement.
CCACGAGCCGCTCCGGCAGATACTCCGTCAGATACGGGACCTGCAGATATATGGCGGCCATGATGATGTCCGTATCCGGGTCCTCGGCAATGATTTCAAGGGCCCTGATCAAACGTCGGTCGTCGCAGTTGCCGAAAAGATCCATGGGATTGTTGCCGATGTTGACCAGCATCTGTTCCAGGTCGTCGGGACTGGCCGCCTTGACGTTTTCACGCAGCAGATCCTGCAGGCGCTTGCGGGTTTCCGGGGTAAATCTGGCCAGCTCAAGTCCTTCCGCCGTGATCTGGTCAGCCAGCAGCACGGCGGCGCCGCCACCGACGCTGACCACGGCCGTGCGCTTGCCTCCGGCCATGGGCTGGGAGGCCAGGATGGACAGGACGTTGACCATGATTTTCGGATCTTCGGTCAATTCTTCGATCAGGTAAAATCCGGCCTGGGAACAGCAGGCGCGGAACGCTTCGTGACTGCCGGCCAGGGACGCGGTGTGGGACAGGGTTGCCTCCTTGCCGCCACCCGATCCGCCCTTGATGATGACCACGGGCTTTTCGGCCGCCACCTGCCGGCCCAACTCCATCAGCTTGAGGCCTTCGGACAGGCCTTCGAGATAAATGGCAATGACCGTGATGCGCGGGTCCTGACCCATGTGGGCCAGGATTTCCGGCACGCCGACGCTGCTCGAATTGCCGCACGACACCCATTTGCCCAGTCCGATCCGGTCGGCGTGGAGCATTTCCATCAGTTCCATGCCGATGCCGCCGCTCTGGGAAATGATGCCGATCCCGCCCGGTTCGCGGACGATGCCCGTGCGGTGGGGCGGGATGAACATGGTGTTCACGCCGGAGAAATTGTCGATGATGCCCAGGCAATTGGGGCCGATGTAGCTCACGCCATGGTCGTGACTCAGCGTCTTGAGGCGTTCTTCGAGTTCATGACGGCCCGATTCGGCGAATCCGTCACTGATGATGATCGCTCCCTTGCCGCCGGCGAGGCAGAATTTCTCGAATTCCCGGACCACGGTTTCGGAATTGACGACGAAAACAGCCAGCTCCGGCACCTCGGGCAGGCTTTGCAGGTCCGGATAGCAACGCATGTTCTGCAAGGTCGTGGTGCGCGGATTGATGGGGTAGACCCGCTTCAGATGGCGCAGGTTCTTGAGCACGATGCCGCCGACAGTGCCGGTATTGGACGCGCCGTAAAGGACGATGGACTGCGGATTGAAGATGGTCTGCAGGCTGGCCATTTTCTGTGCGGAGACATCGGTCTGGCGGGGGTAGTGGACGGGAGCGCCGGCAATGAGGCGGGCGTCGACAATGGCCAGCCCTTGTTCGTAGACGATGACCGGATTGAGATCGAGTTCGTGAATCTCCGGGTGGTCGGCCATGAAACGCGATACGGCTGCCGCCAGGTCCGCGACCGCCTTTTTGTCCAGGGCCGGACCGCGAAACCCATCCAGAATACGACCGGCCCTGGTTCTGTCCAGCATGGCGGTGACATCTTCCGGGAGGAGTACGCCGATGCCGGGGGCGACATCCGCCAGGAGTTCAACGAACCGTCCGCCTGAGCCGACCATGGTCATGGGGCCGAAGCCCGGGTCCTGGGTGGCTCCGATCAGAATTTCAAGCCCGGCCCTGACCATGGGCTGAACCAGGATGCCGTCGATGCCGTCCACCCCGGCGACCCGAACATTGTCCATCAGCTGCCCGAATCCGTCACGTACGGCAGGAGCGTCGCGCAGATCCAGGAGGACACAGCCCAGATCGGTCTTGTGGATGATCCGGCTGGACACGACCTTCATGACCACCGGAAAGCCGAAGCTTTGGGCCGCAACTTCGGCCTGTTCCACTGTCTGGACCATGCGTCCCAGGACCGGAATGCCGTAGGCGTCCAGCAGAGTGCGGCTCTGTTCAAATCCGAGTTGCGTTGGCTCCATGCGACCTCCTGGTCTGGGGTGTCTGACGATCATGGATGTTGTCCGGATTTTTTGCAAGAACCAAACTGTATCTTTTCGAAACAGCCGGCCCTGATTCAGTTATTTTTCGCAGGTTGGCTCCTCAAAGCCGGGTCAACGGATTGCAGGGTTGGTGATTTGAAATGATGAATATTTTTTCTTCACAACCGTTCGCGGTATTATGGTTGCGCTGCTGTTTTGGCGCGGCTCTGAGCGAAAGCGATGTGTCTTTTTATTATTTAATTATTAGTATTTAAGTCATACTTTCTGAATATTTTCAATTTTTTTAAAAATCTGGCTTCTGCGGCTAGACGGGATGTGGGGCTTTTCGTTAGGAGGTTCGAGTTAGCTATGTTTAACTTAAAATCCACACGAAAAAGGAGATTCACATGGCCAAGGTACTTATCGTCTACGGCTCCACCACCGGCAACACCGAGGGCGTGGCCGAATCCATCAGCAAAATTTTAAACACCAACGGCATTCCCTCCACTCTTAAAAACGCATCCGAAGTCAAAGCGGCAGGCCTGGGCGCGGGTTACGACGTGATCCTGTTCGGCTGCTCCACCTGGGGCGACGACGAGATTGAATTACAGGACGATTTCGTGCCCATCTACGACGATCTGGATCAGGCCGAGTTGGCCGGAAAGAAGGTCGCCGTCTTTGGTTGCGGCGATTCGTCCTATACGTACTTTTGCGGTGCCGTGGACGTGATCGAACAGAAGGCCCAGTCCCTGGGTGCCAGCATTATTGTCGGGTCATTCAAAATCGACGGCGATGCCGACGATTCGGAAATCGCGGCCTGGACCCGGGAAGTCATGGACAGAATCTAGACCGAAACCCTCCGGTCCGGAAAATCCGGGCCGGAGAACAGGCGCTGCTCGCAGAAAAGTCGCAGAAAGCCCGCGAGCCATCCCCGCAAACGAGCGCCCGTCAGGGTGAATCCATTCTGATCAAGAAGCAGATTTGGACCTTCTGTTTCCGGGGAATGACGATTTTTTGCAGCACCGTCGGAGCGAGGGATAACTGATGAGTTTCAAGTTGAAGAATGGATCAGAGCTTTTTTCACGCCATGATCTGGACCGACTGCGGTCGGCGGCCAGTGGCCGCTTGGGTTCGCAGTCCTGGGTTCGTTATCCACCCGGCTGTTCAGCGGCAGTCGGCCCGAAATCTGTCGGGGCCACGAAGTGCGCGGATGATTGCCGCTGTTCCGGAGTCTGCCTCCACTGCCTGTGTCGGCTGAGAAAAAGGGGCGACGAGTGATCATGGGCGCGGGTCGCTGCCGATCCCAGCCGTACGAGCGGGACGGGGAGAGGTTTTCCCTGCTGTCGCCGGGACGGGTCATGAACGAGGAGGAACGCCGCGACTCCGGCTGTTCGGGGCAGAACAAAGCGTCCGCCGGGCCGGCCGGGAAACGCAGTCCGTCCGTGCTGCTGCCGTCCAGCTGGTCTTCGCGGCTCTCTGTGGTCTGGCGTATCGGCCTGCTGCTTTTCATTCTTGTCCTGTCGCCCCTGGCCGTGCTGCTGGGGTTGTTTGACGCAGGCGTTGTCCACGACCTTTACGGAGCGTTGATGCTCATGTTGGCCCTGGGTCTGGCCTTGATTGTGCCGGCCAGCCGGCTGGCGGCCCGTTTTCTTGTTTTGGACGATCTGCGCAGCATCAACGATTTCTGCTCGCTGATTCAGCGCGGCCAGTATCGGACGCGTTTTGACCTCGGGCTTGAGCGTGACGACGAGCCGGAACTGATCCGTCTGAAGCGCAACATGAACTGGATGGGGCATCAGATTGAGGTTCAGAACCGGACCATGCTCTCCCGGTTGGATGAAGTCGGGACGCGGCAGAAGTTTTTTGAGGAGATGTCCTACCGTGATCCCCTGACCAAGCTCTTCAATCGTCGCTATTTCGGAGAATTCCTTGAACTTCTGGACGTTCAGAAGGGCGGCGCCCGAGGTGTGTTCCTGGCGCTGATCGACTGCGACTGTTTCAAGCAGGTCAACGACACGCATGGGCACCAGGTCGGCGACGAGGTGCTGGTGGCGCTTGGGCGGATCATTGCCGAGTCCGTCCGTGAGCGGGAGGATTTTGCCTTTCGGTTCGGCGGCGACGAGTTCGGGGTTGTTTTCTGCAATCTGGATCTACCCTCCTGTCTGACGGTTTGCGAGCGCATCCGGCAGCGCTTCAAGGGTGGCAACGCCTATGGCTGCACGGTGTCCATTGGGCTTGCCCCGTGGCGGGAAAGCATGGGGCGTGAACAGGCCGCGTTTCTCGATGCCTGTGATCAGGCTTTGTACAAAGCCAAGAAACTGGGGCGTGATCAGGTGGTCAGCGAGGTCGACGAGACCGGCTGACGGGGTGATGATACGCACCGGGTTGTTATTTTTCATGTCCAAGGAGGACGCGTGTTTCAAACAGGGCAACTCATGTTTCAAGATGCGGAACCGGCCATCCAGGTTTCCGTTCACCAGTTGGCCGAATCCCTGGGTCGGGCCATGGCGGTCAAGGCCATGTGGGCCAGAACCCATTCCGAAGAAGTGGCCAGGGTCGGGGAGGAATTGGCGCTGGCCATGAATCTTGCCCCGGGGGTGGGCCAGCTGATTCATCTGGCCGGACATCTGCACGATATCGGCAAGATCGGCATTCCGGACTTTATCCTGCACAAGCCGGATCGGCTCAACCAGGAAGAATACCGCATCATTCAGGAACACTCGGCCATGGGAGAAGCCATTGTCCGGCCGGTCATGGTGCTGGACCGGGACATCAGCGTGCCGGACATCGTGCGTCATCATCACGAACGCTTTGACGGCAGCGGCTATCCCGACGGATTGCGCGGGCATGAGATTCCCATCGGCGCGCGCATCATTGCCGTTGCCGACAGTCTGTCGGCCATGCTTCAGGACCGGCCGTACAAATCGCCGATGGATTTCGACGCGGCCGTGGCTGAGCTGCGCGATCTGGCCGGGATCTGGTACGATCCGGAGGTTACCTCGGCCCTGTTGCGGATTCGGGAGCGGGTCAGGGCGGTCATTGACGAAGCCAGGGACGCCGTGCCTCTGTCCTGCGGCAGTTGGGGACTGTGCGAACTGGGACCGGCCGGTTGCGCCGGCTTCGAGCCCGGATTGCGCGATCCGCTGACCGGCCTGTATTCCCGCCGTTATTTTGATCAGTTTCTGACCGGAGTCCTGTCCGGATCCCTGGGCGGGCCATTGACCGGCGGCCTGTGTCTGGCCTTTATCGACTGCGACCATTTCCGCGATTTCAACGAAGTGCACGGTCAGGAGTGCGGAGACAGGGTGCTGGCCCGGTTGGGGCGCATCATCCAATCATCGGTCCGCGACACCGTGGACTACCCCTTCCGCTATGCCCGCGACGTGTTCGGGGTGGCTTTCCGGCAGTTCAATCTTCAGGCTTGCGCCCGCATCTGCGAACGCATCCGACGCCGTTTCGAGGACGAAGGGGGCTGTACCGTGTCCGTGGGATTGGCCGTCTGGGAGGCCGGCATGGGGTGCGACGGGCAGGCGTTGATCACGGCCTGTCGCCGAGCCTTGAACCGGGCCAAGAAATCGGGTCGCAACAGGGTCTTTTCAGTCTCGGAACATGGGGGCGAACTGGTTTTCCCCGCCACGTGCGTTCGGAGTCAGTAGAAAGTCACGCCTTTTGGGCGTCAGGGGAGTGAAGCGGGACGGTACTGAAGCCGCCGGCATGACTCATGACCCGGCCTTGATCCAGATGGATGTTGCGCGTGGTCAGTCCGGCGAGAAAGGCTTCGTCATGGGAGACAACCAGCAGGCTGAGCGCAGCCTGGTCCAGAAAGAGCTCAAGGACCTGGCGTCCCCTGGCGTCAAGGTCGTTGGTCGGTTCGTCGAGAAGCAGCAGGCGGGGGCGCATGGCCAGGGCCGTGGCCAGGGCGACCATGCGTTTCTGACCGCCGGAAAGGGTGTGGGTCATGCGGTCGGCCAGACTGGAGATCCGCAGGGAGTCCAGGGTTTCCAGGGCTCTTTGTCGCGCCTCGGAGGAGGTCAGGCCGATGTTCAGGGGGCCAAAGGCCACGTCGTCCATGACCGTGGGCGAAAAAAGCTGTTCGTCGGCCTGCTGGAAGACCATGCCCACGTCCCTGCGCAGGTCCAGGAGCCTCTGCCTGTCCTTGACCGGATTGCCGCAGTGAAGGAGGCGTCCGGCGCGCAAGGGACGCAAGCCGATCAACGTGTGCAGCAGGGTGGTCTTGCCGCTGCCGTTGTCGCCGGTCAGGGCGATGCGTTCACCCTCATGGATCAAGACGGTCACGTCTTGCAGGGCCGGATATGTGCTGCCCGGGTAGTGAACCGTGGCATTTTCCAGAGTCAGGATGGGCCGGGTCATATCCAGCCTCTGTCCAGGGCGATAAGCCCGGCGGCGCAGATCAGCGCGCCCAGAATCATGGCCGCTGTTTCAGGACGGGAGTGCTGTTCTGGCGCTTCCAGCACATGAAACAGGCCGTCAAAACAACGGGCCTGCATGGCGTCGCGGATGCGACCGGCCCGGTCCAGACTGCCCAGCAGGGTCTGGCCGAAAAGTGTGCCCAGGGTGCGGTAGGTGTGCAGGGACATGCCCGGCGTGAAACAGCGTGCGGCCATGGCCTGCCGGCGACGTTCCCATTCGGCGGCGGTGATAAAAATCTGGCGATAGGAAAAGGCCAGCAGCAAAACCAGCTTCCGGGGCAGACCGAGGCGGCCCAGGCCATCTGCCATGGCCGCCACGCTGCTGCTGGACGCCAGAGCCAGCAGCAGACACAGGGCGGCATTGCCCTTGACGGCGATGCGCAGCCCCAGGAGTGCCCCGTCGATGCTGACCGCGGGCCAGGTTTCCCATGAGCTGCCGGGATAGGTCAGGCTCAGGGAGGCAGTCAGCAGCAGGAACAGGACGTTGGCCGGAATCAGCCGACGCAAGGTTTCGGCCAGGGAAATCCGGGTCAAGGTCAGGACCGAAAGACCTATGGCCAGTGCGGCCCAAGCCGCCGTTGTGGTCTGCAACACGGCAGTCAGGCCGACAAGCATCCCGACTGCGACCAGCTTGGCGCGGACATCCGCCCGGTGCAGCGCGGTGCGGCCGGGGCGAAAGGGTTCGCGGATCATGCTCCGGGCCGGGTTGTGGTGTCGCGTCCGGGTCTTCGGACCAGCGCGGCCAGGCCGGCCAACCCGAGAATCCAGCCGATGCCGCCGACAATGTCGATCAAACGCGGCCCCTCCTGCTGCAAGGCCCGCAAATCGCGGCGCAGAGGTGGTATCTGTTCCTGCATCACCGCTTCAACCTCCTGGCGGACGACCAGCCGCAGGGATTCGACATCCAGGCCCGAGTTCGCGCCGATCTCTTTTTTGGCCTCGTCCGGGGCTGTCGGCTGCGGTGGGCGATCGGCTCTGGTGAATTCAATGGCCGGGACAGTGCACGTCGCCTGGTGCCCCTGCCCGCCGTTGGCCAGGACTTCCAGATCATTGCCGTTTTCACGCACCGTCGCGGGCAGGGGCAGCGTCAGCATGCCGCTTTTGTCGGCCACGCCCTGCAGCACGGTTTCGCCGGTAACCAGATCTTTCACCGTCACTTCGGCTCCGGAGCCGGAACTGCCGTCGCCAAAGGCGGATTCCACCAGGAGGCTGTCCCCTTCCACCCAGGCCGTGACCAGGAATTTGTGCGCCTCGGCCCGAAGCGGCAGAATCAGGCAACAGGCCGCAAGCAGCAGGGACCAGGACGCCAGTCCCGGCCCTTTGCGTGAATCCGGCAGGGGATGGGACCGGTCGGCATCGCCCTTGATGCCGAGCAACTCCGGTCGGGCTTTGGCCAGAAAGGAGACGACAAACATGGTGATCACCCCTTCGATGATCATCACGGGCAGATGGGCCAGGACCACCAATTTGGCCGTGGACAGAAATCCGCTGTCGCTCAACGCCAGTGAGGCGGCGACCATCAGGGCCGTGCCGAGCACGGCTCCCGCACCGCCGAAAAAGCCGCTGATGGCGGCGGATTTTCCGCCCCTGGCCAGGAAATTCTGCAGCAGAAGGCGGCAGAGCACGGCCGGCAGGGCGACATTGAGCGTGTTCACTCCCAGGACCGTCAGGCCGCCGAACTGGAACAACACGGCCTGAAGAATGAGACCGGTCAGGATGCAGGGAAAGGCCATCCAGCCCAGGACCATGCCCGACAGCCCGCCGAGCAGCAGGTGCACGCTGCTCGGACCAAGGGGGACATGGATCAGCGAGGCGATGAAAAAGGCGGACGCGAGCACGGCCGTGGTCATCAGGTTGTCGTAGTCAAGTCGGCGCAGGCCCAGCCAGACACCGGTCACGGTCAGGCCGGCGCTGCCCAGGAGCACGGGCAGGGCCAGGGCCCCGTCAGAAATGTGCATGATGGCCTCCGTGATGCGAGGAACAGCACGGGGCCGCGCCGGTCAGCTGCAGCCCGGCATGGGCGTCGCGCAGGTGCTCCATCCACAAGTCCCGGAAGGGCTTGTGCTCCAGGGTGCCTGTGGACGAGGACCGGACATCGATCCCCTCGGCCCGCAGCCTGTTCAGCCAGGACCGGGGGGAATCGCCCAGGATGTCCATCTGCACATGATGGCCCGGCACGCTCATGAACGGCAGCAGATGGCAAGAGGTGATGCCGGCCTCTTTCAATCGGGCGATGACCGTCGAGACGCCCAGCGGTTCTCCCGGTCTGCTCATCAGCGCTCCGAGAAAAACAAGGGGATCATGCCGCCGTACAACGGCCTCGAAATCGAGGTACCGCTGCTGGCCCTGATGATAGGTGCCGTGGCCAATCAGGATGACGGCTTGGTCAGGACGACGATTGGCGGGCATGTAGCTCTGCAGCCCCCGGGCGGCCAGGCAGAGGTCGTCGTCGCTGCTCAGCAGAGGCATGCCGACGGCGACTTCCTGAAAGCCCTTGCGGGGATGGACAAAGGCCAGGGCCTGATTGCGGGTCCAGTGGTATTCGACTCCGGGTACCGTGTGCAGGGACTGCACGGTCAGATGGGTCACCCCGGCGTCGTGGAGTCGGGAAAGGGCCACGGCCACGGAATCGTAGTTCTGGCCCATGGCGGTCAGTTTGCGGCGCACCTTGTGGGCCGTGTAGGCCCAGGCCACGGGGAGTCCGGGAAACTGCGCGCTGACCTCGGCCGCCATCAGGTCATAGCCTTTGCGGGCCTCAGGTCTGGCAACCCCGAAGGCGGCCAGAAGAATGCCTGGCCGGACCGGTCCGGGCCTGCAGTGTTCATGGTCATGATCGTGGTCGTGATGGTGATCGTCGTGATGGTGATGGTCGTGATCATGTGAGTGCTCGTGGTGGCCGTGACCATCCTGACCGCACTCGTCGTGATGATGGCCGCAATGCCGGGAGATATTCATAGGGTACATCCTGCACGAACTCACTGCCGCTGACGTGATGGCCGGTGGTGACGACGGACAAGAACGAACGTCTCGGTCGCGTCACCCCGGGGGCTGGGCATGAAGAGTTCTGGGCGCAATTTCAGGTTGCAGGCAAGGGAGCGGATTTTGAGGAGGATGGGCGTACGCGGGATAAGGGCAGACGCCGTCTTCCCCGTGTCGGCAAAGACCCGTTGCCCAGGGAAATGTGTCTGGCAGGTCTTCTGGCTCCCCCGGACTTGGCCCCGCCTTCCCGTCCGTGGTGGACAGTGGCTTGTGGGGCGTCGTGCTTCCCTGCATGGGCAGGGCCGGGGTTACAGCGGCGGGTCCGCTCCGGATTTGCACCGGATTCCCTATTCAGCTCCCGCAGGAGCACCAAACAGAGATTTCGTATCCCAGCCCGGATCGGACTGTCAAATCAGCTGAAGCTCAGGTCGCAAGGTGATTGGAAATTATCTGCAAAGAAATCCGGGGCGCTGGGCGGGCAGTTTGAGACTCATGGACTGCAAAAAGGCCTCGACGGTCTGCTGTGGAGATTGCGTTGTCACATTGTGCTCGTCAGAGGTCGGCAGGTTGTGAGCCGGTCGGGGTGGAGGGGGGCTTGGGCCGGGCGTGGAGTTCGCCCTGCCTGGTCAGGCGGACGAGTTCGCCGGGCCGTGCGCCGAAGCGACGGACAAAGGCGGCGATGAAATGGCTGACGTTGGTGTAGCCCACCCGGTAGGCGGCCTGACTGACGGATGCGCCCGGCTGGAGCAAGAGTTCGCGGGCCGTGACCAGACGGTTTTCGTGCAGCCATTCGTAGGGGGGAGCGCCGAAGAGGAGTTTGAACCCGCGTTTGAGGCGGGTTTCGCCCATGCCGACCTGCACGGCCAAATCGCGCAGACGGGGCGGAGATTCCAGATTTTTGGCCAGGATATCCCTGGCTTTCAGGAACGGAGCGGTGTCGGCGGAAAGGGGCACATTGCGCTGCCGCCCCGATTCCTGGGCATGAAATTGCCCGAAGAGGGACGCGATCAGCTCCAGGGCCTTGCTTTTCAGATAGATGTTGCGGACCGCGCCGCTGAAAGGACAGTCGCGGATGGCCCTGGCCACGACCAGCTGTTCGGGCGTGGGCGGCAGGCGCAGGACTGTTTTCGAAGGTTCGTGCACGAGTCGACGCACGGCGAGGGGCAGGGTCTCTTGGTCATCGCCGAGAATGGTCCGCAGGAGGCGTAGTTCCATGGCGATGAAAATCTGCCCGCCATGCTCGGACGTGACGGGTCGGTCATGGCGAACCACGGACAGGGTGGCCATGGTCGATGACTCCTTCGCCGTGTCCAGGGGAAAGGTCAGTAGCAGGGCCTCGGTTTTGGGCTGAAAGGCCGGGCCGGCCGCGTCGGACAGGCGGCGCACGCCGATCCAGAAATCCTCGCGCAGGGGGATGACGTCGAGTCCGGACGGGATGAAATTAGCCATGGCTGCGGTCATGGTCTGCTCCTTGTGCCCTGGAGGGGCATCATAACGCCTGTTGCGGGTAGTTGAAGTTGGGCTTGATGGTTAGATACGGCGAACTTGATGTGGATACTCGTGTTGAAAATGAATTTCAAGCTCACGGAGGGGATATGTTGACCGTCATTGTCGCCGGACCGCCCAGTGTGGGGAAAACCGCCGTCATCCTGCATGTGGCCAAGGCATTGGTCCGGGACGGGCTGCGACCGGCCGCCCTTAAGTTCGATACCCGGCCTTCACCGGACAGCGAACGTTACACCGACGCCGGGCTGGCCAGCCTGACCGGAGTCAGCGGCTATCTGTGCCCGGATCATTATTTCATCGCCAACATGGAGGAAGCCATAGCCTGGGGGCAGTCCCAGCGGGCGGATTATCTGTTTGTCGAAACCGCCGGTCTGTGCCTGCGCTGCGCGCCCCATGTCGAAGGTCTGCCGGCCGTGACCGTGGTCGACTGTCTGGGCGGCCTGGACGCGCCGGTCAAGATGGGGCCCATGCTGACCCTGGCCGATCTGGTCGTCCTGACCAAGGGTGACCTGGTTTCCCAGGCCGAACGGGAAGTGCTCCTGCACGGCGTGCGGCAGGTCAATGCCGGGGCCGAGGTTCTGGCCGTCAACGGCCTGACCGGCACCGGCAGTCTGGCCCTGCTGCGCTTTTTGCGCTCATTCGATGTCGTGGAAGGAATCGGCGAGCGGCGGTTGCGGCACGACATGCCCGCGTCCATCTGTTCGTACTGCACGGGCGAACGGCGCATCGGCAAGGTCTATCAATCGGGCAACGTCGAAAAACTGAACACGGAGGTCTGTCATGCGGCAAGTTCAGCGGCTTGAAATTCACGGTGGTCAGGATCGCAACGGCCGCCCCGAATCTCTGGATCTGGTGGCGGTGAACCGGGGCGAGGCCCTGGCCGTGGTCGGGCCCACCGGGTCGGGCAAGAGCGAGCTGTTGTCGGACATTGAACAGCTGGCCGGCGGGGACACGCCGTCGCGGCGGCGGATCACCCTGGACGGCCTGGTCGTGGAGCGCGGGGCCATCGGTCTGGTGGCCACCCTGTCCCAGCGCACCAATTTCGTCATGGACGCCAGCGTGCGGACCTTTGTCGATCTGCACGCCACCTGTCAGGCCAAGAGCGGACAGGGTCTGGTGCAGCGGGTGCTGGATCTGGCCAATACCCTGTGCGGTGAGCCCATGCGGGCCGACGACCGCCTGCAGGGTTTGAGCGGCGGACAGACCAGGGCGCTGATGATCGCGGACATTGCCCTGGTTTCGGACAGTCCGGTGGTGCTCATCGACGAGGTCGAGAACGCGGGCATCGACAAGCATCGCGCCCTGGCCGCCCTGGCCGGGCAGGGCAAGATCGTGCTCACGGCCACCCATGATCCGGTGCTGATGCTCATGAACAGCCGGCGCGTGGTCATGAGCGGCGGGGGCATGCGCCGCCTGATAACGGTCGGAGGAGAGGAGCTGGCCTGGCTGAACCGGCTGGGCGAACTGGACGGCATCCTTGGCAGGGCCCGGGATGTGCTGCGCGCCGGCGAGACCCTGCGCGGGGAGGTGCCGGCATGAACTCGACCCTGTACATGGCCATTCCCCCGAATATCGCCCGCCATACCCGCACCGAATTGGAGCGGCTTTTTCCGGAACTGGACCTGGCCGCTCCGGACATTCACCGCGAGATGTATGACTTTGCCCTGACCTTTGGCCAGGCCGACCTGCCGGCCCTGTCTGTTTCCGCCTATCCGCAGATGGTCGAGAACGCCCTGGCCCTGAGCGGCACCGGACGTCTGGCCCGGCCTGCCGCGGAGCTGCCTGCCTTGCGTCCGGAACTGGCGGTCTTGGGCCTTGCGCCGCCGGCGCCGGAACTGGTGGTTATCGCCGTGGTGCCCTGCGTTCTGGCCGTGAATCAGGCCTGGCCGGCCATCGCGGATTGGGCCGACCTCGCGGCCCCCGAGCTGTGGGGCCGGGTTGGCGTTCCGCCCAGGGACACGCCCTTGCCCTATCTGGTCGAGGCCCATCTGTCCGGATTGCAGGATGGGAGGAGCGTGGACGGCTTGCTCGACACCAGGAGCACTCCCCTGGACATCAACAAACGGGTCGACAGCGGTGAGCTGGCCGCAGGGGTGCTCATTCCGGCTTTTGGTCGCGCCAGCCGGGGCGGCGGAGCGCGTCTGGTCTGGCCGCAGAGCGGCGCTCTGGCCGTGCCCCTGGTGGCCTGCCTGCGCGGCGACGCCCCGGCAGCGGCGCACAGCGCCCTGGAGTATCTGCTGTCCTTTGAGTTTCAGAGTTTCCTGGCCATGTCCGGCGGCATTGCCCCGGTCCGTGACGATGTGCCGGGCTTTCGTGAACTGAACGACGCGTCCTGGAATCTGCAGTGGCCCGGCTGGGCCGCGGTGCAGTCCGTGGCGCGGAACATGAACGCGGCCCTGACCGCGTGACGCGAGGGAGAAGCATCGTATGAAAAGTGTTCGCATCGCAGTTGTTCTGGCCCTGATGCTGGTGCAGGCCGCACCGGTTCTGGCCCAGTCCGTGGCCATGGATACCGTCGTGGTCACGGCCCGGGGCCGCGAGTCCAAACTGTCCGAAACCCCGGGCAGTATCGGGGTGGTCACGTCCGAGGACATTGCCCAGAGTCCCAAGGCCAGCATCGCCGATGTCCTGGCCGGCATTCCCGGCGTGACCGTGACCGGCGATTCGGCCTGGGGCCGGGATGTGTCCATCCGGGGCTTGAGCGGCACGTCGGTCGTCATCCTCATCGATGGCATGCGCATCAATACGGCCACGGACATCAACGCCCGGCTGGGCGTGATCAATCCCATGGATGTCGAGCGGGTCGAGGTGCTCAAGGGGCCGGTCAGCTCCCTTTACGGCTCCGGCTCCACGGGCGGGGTCATCAACATCATCACCCGCAAGGGCTCCTTCACGGATGAGGCCGGAGTGCATGGCCGCGTGGCTCAGGGGGTGACGTCCAATCCGGCCGGATACGATGGATACGCCAATCTGCGCTACGACTCGAAAAAGTTCTGGACGTTTGGCTCCGTGGGCCTGCGCGACCATGACAGCTTTTACGCCGGTGGCGGCGATGAAATGGACAACAGCCAGTATTCCGATGTTCAGGGTCGGGCCGCAGCCGGCCTGAAGCTCGGCGAACGCCTCAAGGTGGAAATGCAGGCTCTGAAACTGGAGGCCGACGACGTGGGTATTCCCGGCGGACCGTCAACACTGCCGGCCACGGCCCGGGTGACCTATCCCCGCACCGGCCACACCTTTGCCAGCCTGGTGCTGACGGCCGAGCCGGAGATGGACTATCTGCGCACCCTGGAAGCCTCGGTCTACTACGATCTGATCGAGCGGCGGGTGCGGGTCGATCAGTTGCCTGCCGCCCTGCCCGTGCGGGAATTGAAGCCGGCCGCCGACCATGAAAGCATGGGCGGCAAGATTCAGGGCACCAGCGAGATCGGGGATCATTACATGGTCTACGGGGCTGATCTGTGGACCTGGGACATGACCTCGTCCCGCCGCCGGTATCTCAAGAACGGCAATGTATTGTCCGACAAGCCCGTGCCCGACGCCAAACAGACCTCTGTCGGCGTGTTCGTGGAGGACGACTGGGCCCTGCGCCACGATCTGACCCTCAACCTCGGAGCGCGGCTGGATCAGTTGACCACGGACAACAAGGCCTATGGCCGGTTTGACGGCGGCACGGACCACGACCTGGGCTGGAACGTGCACGCCGGTCTGGTCTGGGCCATGACCGGGGAATGGTCGCAGTCCCTTTTGCTGGCGTCGAGCTACCGCGCCGGGGATCTTTTGGAGCGTTTCAAGTTTATCGACCTGGGCGGCGGGCAACAGCTCTTCGGCAATCCGGACGTGGACCCCGAGCAGTCCCTGTTCGCCGAATACGGCCTGCAGTATTCTTCCGACCGGCTGCGCGGCGAGGCCCGGGTTTTCTACAACCGTATCCGCGATTTCATCTCGACCCATCGCGTCAGCCCTACCAGGTTGGAGGTCTACAATGTCGGGGACGCGGTCATTTACGGCGCGGAACTGGACGGCCAGTGGCGTTTTCTGGATGACTGGATCCTGTTCGGCTCCGTGGCCGGCCAGATCGGCCGCGACGAAAGCGAGGGTGAACCTCTGAGCGGCATTGCCCCCCTGTCGGGCCGGTTCGGGCTTGAATACAAGCGTGATGGCTGGTGGGGCCGGGTCGAAGCCCGTTGGGCGGCCGAACAAAACGACACCCCGGACGGTGTGGACGATTCCGATGCCTACATGACCGGACACGTT
Source organism: uncultured Desulfovibrionaceae bacterium (assembly GCA_964651415.1). Taxonomy (GTDB): domain Bacteria; phylum Desulfobacterota; class Desulfovibrionia; order Desulfovibrionales; family Desulfomicrobiaceae; genus Desulfomicrobium. The sequence goes on along the minus strand of CAZYZA010000043.1, from coordinate 8,885 downwards.
GCCGGCGGCTACCGCTTCGCGGCCCTGGGGCTGGATCATGACGTGTCTCTGGCCCTCGATAACATTCTTGACTCCAGATACCGGAACTACCTGGCCAATTCCAGGGGCATGACCCTGTATGAGCCGGGTTTCGCGGCCAGCCTGAACTACGTGGTGGAGTTCTGACTATGCGTTGGCCCGCCCTGGCGTTTCTCGTGCTGCTGATTTTGGTCGGGCCTGCCCTGTCCTGGCCCGGGGAGTCATCTCCGGGCCGGGCCGGGGCTGTATCGTCCGTGGTGTTTTACACCTCGTCCGGGGCCACGACCCCGCAAATGCCGTTCTGGGCCGCCGTGGATCGGGGCTGGCCGGGAGGGGCGAAATTGGAAACGCGGTTCTGGAAGGATCTGGACGACCTGCGCGCGACCATCCTGGCCGGCCGGGGCGATGTCTGGCTCGGGCATGTCGATGGATTGGCCCAGGCCGCCCTGCGCGGTGCGCCCGTGAGTTTGGTCGCGGTCACGGCCTGGAAGAAGTTTTACGTCCTGAGCATGGACCGGGTGTCCGGGCTGGACGAGCTGGCGTCCAGACTGAAAACGACCGGCGAGACCCTGGCCGTGACTCCGCCGGACAGTCCGGCCCTGGCCATAATGGATGACCTGGCCCGCCGGGGTCGGACCATGCCGGATCTGACCCGTCTGATTCCCAATCAGCTGGCCCTGGACATGATGCGCGGCAAGGTCCGGCACTGTCTGGCCCCGGAACCCCTGGTCTCCCTGCTCCTGACCCGGATACCCGGATTGCATGTGGTTGCCAGCATGGAAGAGGAATATGCCCGCCAGGCCGGGGGGAACGGTTTCCTGCCCGTGGTCGGCATTGCCGTGCACTCCGACCTGTTGCGGGATGCTCCGGAGCTGGTCTGGTCATTGGTCGATGCGATGCAGGCGGCCGGAACCGTCTTGGCCGGGAATCATGAGAGGGCCCTGAGCTTTCTGCCCCCTGAAACCATGCGCGAACTGGGTGAGGATGTGATCCGGCGATCCCTGGAGCGCGATCCGATCCGGGTTGTGGCCGCCGGGGAGTGCCGACAGGAAATCCTGGACTATCTGGCCGTGGTTCTGCCGGACTCGCTCCGGACCACGGAACTGCCCCCGGCCTTTATCCCGGACCGGCCATGATCCGGTTGGCCTCGTATCTCTGCGCTGCCGGGTTGTTTCTGGCGGCCGGCTACGGCCTGACCTGGCTGGCCGGACCATTGTTGTCACCGCCGCCGCACACGGTAATGACCAAGGTCTGGGATCTGATTCTGTCCGGAGACGCCGTGCGCGAGCTGGCCGTGACCGTGGGCCGGGCTCTGGGCGGCATTGCACTGGCCAATGTGCTCGGCCTTGCCCTGGGGCTGGCCGCCGGGCGGATACTGTTTTTCTCCCGCGCCGTTTCTCCGCTGGTCACGGCCATGCAGGCCTGTCCGCCCATTGTCTGGGTCTCGCTGATCCTGGTCTGGGCCGGAACCGGAACCCTGGTACCCATGGCCGCAGTGTTCATGGCCACGCTGCCGCCGCTTTTCGTCAACGTGGCCCAGGGCGCGCGCGGTCTGAATCCCCGTCTGTTCGCCATGAGCCGCGTTTTTGACGTGCCCTGGACGACCCGTCTGACGCGGCTGCTCGTGCCCGGCGTCTTTCCGTTTTGGCTGGCCGGGTTTTCCCATACCCTGACCGCCGGCTGGAAGGTCGCGGCCATGGCCGAATACCTGGGCAGCCACGACGGCGTGGGCGCGCGGATCTTCTGGGCCTATCGCCGCCTAGACATGGTGGAGCTGTACGCCTGGGTGGTGATCGTGGTTGCTTTGGGATTGGCCCTGGAATGCGGGCTGGTCGACTGGGTACGTGGACGTCTGCACCGGCGGGAGCGCGGAGACAAATCATGCTGAGACTGGACAGGGTCGGCAAGCGTGTCGGCCGGACGCAGATCATTGACGAGGTCAGCCTGCATGTCGGGGCGGGTGAGATTGTCTGCGTGACCGGGCCGTCGGGCGCGGGCAAGACCACCTTGCTGGAGATCATGGCCGGGCTGCTTGCTCCGGACACCGGGCGGGTCGAGCGGGAGGTTCCCCTGTCCCTGGCCTTTCAGGACGACGCCCTGCTGCCCTGGCTGAGCGCGGACGGCAATCTGGATTATGCCCTGTCCAGCCTGTCCGGGGCTGAACGGAAACGGCGCACGCTGTATTGGCTGGACCGGTTCGGCCTCGATGGGCGCGTCCGGCCGGAAACCATGAGCGGAGGCATGCGCCGCCGCCTGAATCTGGCCCGGGCCTTTGCCCTGGAACGGCCACTGCTCCTTCTGGACGAGCCGTATGCCTTTTTGGATCGTCCCTGGCAGGACAAGGTCACGGACGAGGTCCGCCGCTTGGCCGCAGAGGGCGGAACCGTGGTCATGATCAGCCATCAGACCGAGGCCCTGTAAAATCTGCCCTGCCGCATGCTGCCCGTAACCACTGCGCCGATCCGGCTGGAAGGGTAAGAATAATCAGGGACCAATTGTGGCATTGGAATAATCGGCCAAATTGCTGTCCTTGGAGTTGTTTGACCGGCTTAGCGCAGATTCTCAGGGAGTTCGGGTGACTGTCCCTTTTGACCCATCAATACGGACGCTGTCCCCGTTTTCAAAAATATGCAGGGCTTTGCGTACGAACATGACCGCCGGCAGGCCCAGTTCGCGGGCCGTGACTGCGCCATGAGACAAGGGCCCGCCAGATTCCGTAATCAGGCCGCTGCATTTGTAGAAAAGAGGCGTCCAGGACGGATTAGTCGTGCGGGCAACCAGGACTGCTCCTTGTGGCATGCCCGGGAAGTCTTCCACTCCCCTGACCAGATACACGTGTCCTTGAACAACTCCGGGGCTTCCAGGCACACCTTGGAAGACACTATCGTTGATGGTGGGTTCTACTTCCGAGGTGTCGTCCAAGCTCCAGGGTGGTTCTCGGTCAAACGCTGCCATGTAGCTCTGTTTGCGTGACGCGATGATGTCCAACTGTTGCCTGGTCAGCGTGAAGTCGGAAAGTTCTTCGATTTCGGGCTTGGTCAGAAAGAATAGATCCAGCGGATCGCGTAGCCCGAATCTGGTTCCGAAAGAGGTAATGGTTTTTCGGACCAAAAGATTCATGCGAGTGGTCTGGTAGTGTTCCAGATCGTCCAGCCACGCGAACTGTCGTGTCAATCGTACTAATTCGTCGACAAAAAGATGGAGAGAGGGGGGTGTTTTTTCCAGTAATCGGGCAAAGCATTCCATTCGATGTGTTTTGATGGCGCGCTCTTGGATCAAAGGGTCTTCCGATCCTGATTCCGCAATCAGGAGGATGAGATTCGCGACAACCTGAGGGGCTTCCGCCCAGGTTGGCTTGTAGTAATCGAAAGTGGTTTCCCGATGTCCGTAGTCATCCAGGAATTCCGCCATGGCCTTGGCAAATTCCGGGTAGTCGCTCAGGTCATCCATGGAGAAGTTTTGCTTATGCAGAGCTGTCAGCAGGTCGGGATTTTTTTTAGCTCGCATGGCCAGGCCGAAGAGTTCGCGGTTGATTTGTCCGGTTTTGGTTCCGCTGTCGGCGATAAGTCCCTTCAGCCAGGATTGGGCTTCAAGAGGGGTGTCAGCGACAAGGAGGCAGTATTCGAAAAGCGTACGGGTCAGAAAACCCTGGGTCATTGAAATGGCGATGTTGGGCTTGAAGTACTCGCAGGCCGTCGTGAACAGTTCTTCAAAGTAGTGCTGGAAGTCCGGGAAGGAAAAAGAACTCAGATCCGTGGTGGTGAGCCGCCCCATGCGGATAAGATAGCGATCGAGATCTCGCATCCATTGCCCAGGCAGGTCCATAACCCATTGAAAACGGTCCATCAGTTCTGGGAATTGGACGTGCAGTTGTTCGAAGCTGCTCATGTCGACCGGCCTGCAGAGCCCCAGCATTTCAACGGCGTTCTGATTGCCGTAGACGTATCCGTCGAACAACGCGAACCAAGGACGCGTCGGGAGATTGAGTCCCATGAGTTTCAATGAATGTTCCAGAGATATATGAAATGCTTCCTCAACATAGCTCCAGGTTAGCGGGGTGAGCGGTTCCGGAAAGCGTTCGGCCGATTCGGCTCGGGTGAAGCGGGGCGGGATTCGGGTTTGGGGCCGTGATTGCAGTATGAACAACTGCCCGTTGGCAAAGGCCCACTCAACGTCCTGCGGGGTGCCGAAGTATTTTTCGATTCGTTTGACTGTTTCCATCAGCAGGAGAATCTGGTCGTCCGTGAGACAGGGCTGGTCACGGAGTTCGGGATTTATCGCGTGATCGATCACGCCGGTCGGGCTCAGGACGGTGCAGATATCCTTGCGATTGACCCTGCGTTCCAGGATCGTGGCGGTTTTTGTATCAACCAGCCAGGAGTCCGTAACCGCTTCGCCCCCGACAACGGATTCTCCGATTCCAAAATTAGCCTCCAGTAACATCCGGTGCAGGTTGCCGCCAACCGGGTCTACGCTGAAAGCTACGCCGGAGGCAGTCGGGTCAAGCATATTCTGAATGACCACGGCCATGGAAGTATCAACTTGCGAAAAACCATGATGGGATCGGTATCTGACCGCATGAGACGTCCATAGTGATGCATAGCAGCGCCTGATCGCGTCCGGTACCATCGCCGGTGGGACGTTGAGAAAGGTTTCATGCTGCCCGGCAAAGGCCGCCCCGGCCAGATCTTCAAAAGTGGATGAGGATCTGACGGCATACCCACTTCCGTTTTTGCTTTGTGGAAGGGCCTGCATGAGGGCCATTTCGATGTCGCGAGGCAATTCCTGCGCCAGAACGGTTTCCTGCAAAGCTTGGCATTGTTCTTCCAGAACATCATCGTTTTTCAGGTCGAATACAGGCGGCTGCGGGATCAGGATTCGATATACTGCGGCCGAAAGAACAATGCCTTCAGGAACTGTGAATCCTCCGGCTCGAAGCAGCTTAAGGTTGAATCCCTTGCCGCCGTCGTGTTCCTGGTTGCCTGTGGAATCAAGATTGGAAATGTTCATGAACGTTCTCCTTAAAGTTGAGCGGATACGTCTTGAGATCTGCTTGTGTGCGTATTTTTTGCCAGAGTCCGGTCTGTCAGCATAATGCAGAATATGCATAGTGCAGCACCGATCAGGATGTCGGTAAAATAATGATAGCGAAGATAGATTGTTGAAACTGCTAATAGTATGAATGGAGCCAAGTATACGCGGAAAAGGAGGCGACTGTGTCGCTTATAAAAAATCAGGAGATATAAACCTACCCCAACATGTAAGCTCGGAAAAACATCGAATCGAGCTGATCCTGCCTTGACCATTGCCATATTCAAAGCTGTGAAGAGATAGCCTTCGAGGGGTTTTGAATAGTGTGCGGCGAGATAAACATGCGGTCCTTCGGCCGGGATAATAGTATAGCCGCTGATACCCAGGCCGTAGAGAGTGAAAAGGCCCAGACAGAAAAGCCGCAATGTCTTAAGCTCTGCGAAGAAACCGTAATATATAAAGCTGAAGAACAGGAACACAATGAAGAGCATGTACCCAAAACTCATGAGTTCTGTCAGTCCTGGGGTTACGAATCGCTCCATCCACAGGCATGGGTCCATGCCAAGCAACATTAGGTCCATGTCCGCGAGCAGTTGGTCGCGAGGTGTCAGGCCCAGGGCGGGAATAACGAAACGGATGCTGCTGAAGGCGAGATTCATGACCACAATGTTGTATAGAAGTCGGATTCGATTGATTCGAGGTGAAAGAGTTTTCATTCCTTTTCTGATCAGGAATATGCCAATTGCGATACACAAAACATATCCAAGAGCCAATGTTTCTGATTTGCAAATGATCAATCGGATAAGTATATGCGTTAGCAGTAAGCCCATGAAGTATTCATGAAGCATAATTTTTGAAAAATCTTTCATTCTTTTATTTATATTGTAGATTTTAATTGGCGTATCTGTTCACGAAGGATTGCGATTTTATGTCGTCTGGGCCAGTAAATGCTATTGGAGATCCCGGTAAGACATGTTTTCCAGGGGCGATACGCAAGCAGGCCGGCCCATGTCAGCGTTGCTGTCGCAGCAAGAAATAACGGTGTCCACATTCCGCTCAGAACGACGAGGGCGACGAGCAGTAATACCGTCTGAAGGATGAATATGGGTAGGCCGGTCAGGATTCGCCATAGAGTGACGACGTTGGTGTCATCAGCGAATTTACGGGCAAGAATAAAGGCTCCGAGACACGTGGGTAAATTGAGGATCCACGCCGGAAGCAAAGCCATGGAAAGCAGTAGCAGGCGAAACGATTCCTGGACCAGAGGAAGATCGGGCAAAACAGGAGAGATGTTTTGTGTGCACAAGGATTTCAGGTTGGCCGTCATGATCGGCGGCAGGTTCGGTCGGGCGAAGCTGCGACAAAGGTCGCGATGGCTTTGGTCTGGATCCAGATGTATTGCGGCATGAGCAAAGCATTCACCCAAGGCTTGATCAGTCGGACTTGAAAAATTGACGGCAACCTCGTTGAGGGCGTTGGTCAACGCTTCATTTATCGTGTCAAGATTTCGCGCTGCTTCCCGGGAAAAATGGAGTGGTGAGCCAAAGTGTATTTCGACATCACTTCGGAAAACGTTGCCTTGTTCGTAATGCAGGCCGACCGGAACGACCTGGATTGCTGGAAGCTCTTTGAGTGCTTGTTGGATCAAACAGGCCATGCCTTTACGGACAGGGCGTAGTGTCGGGCCAAGCCAACTCGTGCCTTCTGGAAACATAATCACATGTCTGCCGTCAGCGGCCATTCGGGCGGCACTGATCAATTTCGAGCGGTTTTCCCGATTTTCAGCAATGGATTGCGGGTATCGGTTGATGTCGAGATGGCCACCGAAAAAGAAGCGCATGAATCGTGAGTTCGTCAGATTCGAGCCCAGAATGAAAAGAGGGCGGGTCAAGGCATTGCATAGGACGTAGCCGTCCACTGCGCCATTGCGATGGGTGCATGCAAAAAGCGTTGGGCCTGTCGGTATGAAATGGCTTCCATAAATTCGGATGCGGCGAAACATAATGCATGACAGCAGTTTTGCCAGTCGATGCCGCCACGGCGAAAACCGAATTTCAACCGTAGCGGTTTGTCTCTTCATGGGCGTTATTCTGTGAACGTTCACTCGTCATCCTTGATGATTTCAGGCGCAGGATCCTCTCCAATGAGGGCCAGATCGCGGACGTTTTTCTGTACAGCTACCGCCGCAAAGAGGCTCAGGGAGAAGGCCATGGCATAAAATCCTTTTTCGCTGAGCGCCAACGTTGCGTTCCATAGTCCGATAGTAAGCAAGGCAATCGCCAATCCCAACGATACCCACGACAAACTGGAATAAATTTTTGTTACTGGAATTCCTTCGCTTTGGTCGCGAACGGATTTCTGAAGCGAAATCGCAGCAAACAGTCCATAGGCTAGAAGGGTAAAATAGTAGCCTTTTTCGTTGAGTTGCATCTCCGCTTGCCAGAGGCCGATGAGGTAGGCAGATACGCCAAGTATCAATGCTCCCCATGATGCTGCGATAAATGCCGACGTTGGTTTTTGTCCTGCTGTTTTCATGTTGGTCCTTTTGAGTGGTTGATGTGACGATAGCTGGATGAAGATACTTCATTGAAAAGTCAAGCCAATATATATGTTCCATTCATGAATCAAGAGTTTTCTTGTTTTATCCAAGAATATTGGGTCAAATTGCTCGATCCGGGCATGTTTTGTTGTTTTGTAGGACAATTGATTTTATGTGCTACAAAGTAATATTTGTTTTTTATTAATAATTTATGGTAATTTTATAAAATTGTTGTTGTCAAATAATGAATTAATATGCTGCTAGCAGTAAAGATTGCTTGCATATGCTTAATTAATATGAGTCCTTCCGGAATTGCTGTGGGTGGAGGTGCGGATTATGAGTCCGGTGCAGGAGGGCGACGATGCGCGATACCGATCTTTATATCCAGATTCTTGGCCTCAAGACTCCGTGGTTTGTTGAAATCGTCGATTTGAAAGTTGCCGAGGGCAGTATTGACCTTTGGTTGACCCATGAGACTGGGACGCTTTGGGCATGTCCAGAGTGTGGTGTGAACACGCCCCAGCCCAGGTATTCGCGGGTGTACGCAGCGTAGCGCACGGGTTCCGAGGTCAGTTTGGCGCGAATCTCCGTTCTCATCTCGTCGTCGGGGTTGGCTTCCAGCCAGCGGCGCATGGTCAGCCATTTGGCCGCTTCGTAACGGTCCCAGCCGTCCTGGTCGGCCAGTATCATTTCGACCACATCGTAGCCAAGGTGGCCGAAAGACCCGAGAAGCTCCGGGAGCATGAGGAAATCGGTGATTGCCCCGGCCAGACACCCCCGGGCAACGTCTTCCGACGGCGGTGCCTGCCGCCAGTAGGGCTCGCCAATGAGGATGATCCCTCCGGTGCGCAGGCTGCCTGCCAGAAGCTCGGTGGTGCCGGGAACTCCCCCGGCGATCCACGTGGCGCCGATACAGGCCGCCACATCGACCGGCTCGTCAGCGACATAGCCCGCAGCATCGCCGTGGATGAACGTGACCTGATCGGCCACGCCAAGTTCGCGGGCGCGGAGTTGCGCCTGCTCGGTAAACAAGCGGCTCATGTCGATGCCGGTGCCGATGACGCCGTGATCGCGAGCCCAGGTGCAGAGCATCTCCCCCGAACCGCTGCCGAGGTCGAGCACGCGTGTTCCCGCCTGCAGACGCAGCGCCAGGCCGAGGGTGGCGAACTTGTCGGGTGTGAACGGGTTATGAATACGGTGGTCGCTTTCCGTGATGGTGAATATCCGTGGAATGTCCATTGTGCCTAGTACCGTATAACATTTAAATTTTCGGATAAAGCCGTTTCAGTTTGATCCT
>CAZYZA010000042.1:0-27962 GCA_964651415.1 uncultured Desulfovibrionaceae bacterium | reverse complement strand
GGCGTGAACGGCACACCCATCAAGCTGTCCTTCCAGGATACGGGCGGCGACGAAGCCGGAGCCATCAACGCCTTCCAGAATCTCATCTCGCGCGATCAGGTCGTGGCCATCATCGGGCCGACCCTGTCCCAGCAGGCCTTTGCCGCCAACCCCATCGCCAACCAGGCCAAGGTGCCCGTGGTCGGTCCGTCCAACACGGCCAAAGGCATTGCCCAGATCGGCGAGTACGTGTCGCGGATTTCCGCACCCATGACCGTGGTCGCGCCCAATTCGCTCAAACGCGCTCTGAAGATCAACCCGGACATCAAGAACGTGGCCGTGGTTTACGCCCAGGACGACGCCTTCAACGTGTCCGAAACCGGCATCTTTCAGGAAGCGATCAAAGAGCTGGGCCTGAATATCGCCCTGATCCAGAAAACGAGCGTCAAGGACACGGACTTCACCACCCAGGTCACGGCCATTCTCGGCGCCGGGGTTGATCTGGTGGTCATGTCCTGCCTGGCCGCCGACGGCGGCAACATGGTCAAGCAGTTGCGCCAGCTGGGCTACGAAGGCCTCATTGTCGGCGGCAACGGCTTCAACTCCCCCAACATGTACCCGGTCTGCGGCAAGGAATGCACCGGGGTCATCGTGGCCCAGGCCTACAGCCCCCTGGCCGACAACGCCGAGAACACCGCTTTTTCCCTCGCCTTCAAGGACATGTTCAAAAAAGATCCGGCCCAGTTCTCGGCCCAGGCCTACACCAGCGTGAAGGTCGTGGTCGACGCCCTGGCCAGGGTCGAAGCGGCCACGGGCAAGAAAGTCGCGGAAATGGAGCTGGCCGAACTGCGCCAGGAACTGAACAAGGCCATTGTGTCAAACAGCTACGACACTCCGCTGGGCGAGATCAGCATTGATGCCGAAGGCGAAATCTCCCAGAAAACCTTCTATGTCTCCCAGATCAAAATCGCCGACGACGGCAAGACCGGGACCATGGAACTGCTGTCCGAGTAACTCCAACGGGCCGGGAGTACCCCTCCCGGCCAAGCACATATCATGACCATTGCCTGGTTTCTGCAAAATCTCCTCAACGGATTGTCCATCGGATCGGTCTATGCCCTCTTTGCCCTGGGCTACACCCTGGTCTTTTCCATCCTGGGCATCATCAATTTCGCCCACGGCGCGGTCTTCACCCTGGGAGCCTACTGCACCTATGCCCTGGCTGTGGGTGACTTCGGCCTGAACGGGCTGTTGGCCGGCACCAGCCTGCCGTTTCGCCTGCCCTTTCCCCTGGCCATGCTCGGCGGCTGCATCCTGGCCGGTCTGATCGGCGTCCTGACCGAACGCCTGGCCTTCCGCCCCCTGCGGGCCAAGGGAGCCGACGCCCTGCTGGCCCTGGTCAGCAGCCTGGGCGTGGCCCTCATTCTGGTCAACCTGCTGCAGTATCTGGTCGGGGCGGAGATCTACTCCTTTCCGTCGGATATTTTCGGATCCCTGCCCACGGCCATGATCTTCAAGCTGGACGGCAAGATCATTGCCGTGCGCACGGTCCAGATTATCATTCTGGCCGTCAGTCTGGTCATGCTCGTCCTGCTGGCCTGGTTCATGAACCGCACCCGCCAGGGCAAAGCCTTGCAGGCCACGGCCGAAAACCCGGAAACCGCCAGCCTGCTCGGCATCAATGTCGACCGCTACATCCTCTGGACCTTTTTCATTTCCGGAGCCCTGGGTGGCCTGTCCGGCACTCTGATCGGCGCGAGCTTCGGCCTGGCCGGCCCGTATTTCGGAGTCAGCTACGGCCTCAAGGGGCTGGCCGTCATCGTCCTCGGCGGTCTGGGCAGCGTACCGGGGGCCGTGCTCGGCGGTTTGGTCATCGGCCTGGGCGAAGCCTTTCTGCCGCCGGACTATTCGGCCATGAAGGAAGCCGTGGCCTTTATCCTGCTCTTTTTCATCCTTCTGGCCCGGCCCCAAGGCCTCTTGGGCCGTCAAACCATCCAGAAGGTCTAGCCATGTTTCTCGACACCTACGGATTTCTCCTTGTGGCCATTGTCCAGCAGGCCCTGCTCGGCATGAGCCTGTGGTACCCGCTCATGGCCGGACAGCTGTCCCTGGCCAGCATCGGCTTTTATTCCGTCGGCGGCTACATCGCGGCCATCATGGGCACCAATGCCTGGTTCGCACCCTGGCGCGAAGCCCTGGGCTGGGCAGTCCATCCGTTAAGCTGGCTGATCGCTCTGATCGTCAGCATGGGGCTTGGTCTGGCGGTCGGCATTCCGGCCCTGCGGCTGCGCGGCATCTACCTCGCCCTGGCGACCATTGCCTTTGTCCAGGTCCTGAACGTGATCGTGCTGACCCTGGACGTGACCGGCGGGGCCGTCGGGCTGTTCGGCATCCCGCAGCCGTTTGAAAGCCGCTTCGAATATCTGTGGTTTTTCGGACCGCTCTTGCTCGTCATGCTTCTTTTTTCCTGGCGACTGCAACAGACCACGGTCGGCCGCTCCTTCAAGGCCATCCGCGAGGACGAGCTGGCCGCCCAGGCCATGGGCATCCCGACCACCTTTGAAAAGGTCCGGGCCTTTGTCATCGGCTGCGGTCTGGCCGGAGTGACCGGGGCCATGAGCGCCCCGTTTTTAAACACCTGGAACGCCCGCCAGAGCACCTTTGACGCCTCGGTCGCCTGCCTGGCCTACGTCCTCATCGGTGGAGCCCGCTCCATGTGGGGTCCGCTGCTCGGCGCGGCCCTGCTGGTCGCCCTGCCCGAAATTCTGCGCCCCCTCAAGGACGCCCGCCTGATCATGAACGGCATTGTCCTGGTCGTGGCCTGCATCTATCTGCCCCAGGGTCTGGCCGGGCTGCTGGACAGCCTGCGCCGCAAAATGCAGGAGGCCGTCCGATGACCCCCATTTTGTCCTTAAGCGGCGTATCGCGCGCCTTTGGCGGACTGATGGCCGTCAACGATGTCGGGTTTGACGTCCGGCCCGGCGAAATCTTCGGCCTGATCGGCCCCAACGGCGCGGGCAAGACCACCCTTTTCAACCTGGTCACCGGTCTGACCCCGGTCAGCTCCGGCCGGATCAGCTTTGACGGCCAGAACATCCTGAACGTTCCCCCCCACGTCATCGCGGCCCGGGGCATGGCCCGGACCTTCCAGAACATCCGTCTCTTCGCCGGCATGACCGTGCTCGACAATGTCCGCGCGCCCATGCAGGCCTTTGCCACCTCCGGCTTTTTTTCCGGTCTGCTCGGCCTGCCCGCCAGCCGCCGTCAGGAAGCCGGGTTCATGGACCGGGCCATGGACCTGCTGCAACTGGTCGGCCTGGAGCACAAGGCAACGGCCCCGGCCGCATCCCTGCCCTACGGCGACCGTCGTCGGCTTGAAATCGCCCGCGCCCTGGCCCTGCGGCCCCGGCTGCTGCTCCTGGACGAACCTGCGGCCGGCATGAATTTGGCCGAAAAGGAAAACCTGAGCAGCTTCATTCGCACCATCCGCGACCGTTTTGACCTGACCGTGCTGATCATCGAGCATCACGTACCCCTGGTCATGAGCCTGTGCGACCGGCTGGCCGTGCTCAATTTCGGCCGACTCATCTGCCACGGCACGCCCGAAACCGTTCGCAACGACCAGTGCGTCATCGACGCCTATCTCGGAGCCTCCCATGCCCCTTCTCACCCTTGATCAGGTCAGCGTCAGCTACGGTCCGGTCCAGGCCGTGCGCGAAGTCAGCCTGCACGTGGACCAGGGCGAGGTGGTCACCCTCATCGGCGCCAACGGCGCGGGCAAAAGCACCATCCTGCGCGCCATCTCCGGTTTGGCCCGTATCCAGTCCGGCGTCATGACCCTGGACGGACACGACATCAGCCGCCTGCGCCCGGACCTCATTGTCCGGGCCGGCCTGGCCCACTGCCCTGAAGGCCGACAGGTTCTGGCCCGCCAGACCGTGGAGGACAACCTGCTGCTTGGCGCCTACGTCCGCCAGGACCACGAAGCCATCCGGCGAGATCTGGAACAGGCTTACGTCATGTTTCCCCGCCTGCGGGAGCGCCGCCTGCAGCCCGCCGGCACCCTGTCCGGCGGCGAACAGCAGATGCTGGCCATCGCCAGGGCCCTGATGAGTTCCCCGCGCCTGCTGCTGCTGGACGAACCGTCCCTGGGCCTGGCGCCCCTGGTAGTGCAGGAGATCTTTGCCATTCTCGACGGTCTGGCCGCGCAGGGCATGACCATCCTTCTGGTGGAACAAAACGCCCGGCTGGCCCTGGCCCATTCGCACCGGGGATATGTGCTGGAATCGGGACAGATTGCGGCCCACGGCGAAGCCCGCCTCCTGCTGGACGACGACCGGGTTCTGGCCGCCTATCTCGGGGCCTGACCCGGACTCCTGCCGCGACCAAAAAAGCGACGTGCGTTCAGGCCGGGACTTCGGCCGGGTTATTCGGACTTTGACCCGACAATACGTTTGTAGGCATCGAGAAGCTCAACAAAACGGTCGTGATCACCGCCTTTGTCCGGATGCATGGACATGGCCAGCTTGCGGAAAACGCGTGCGAATTCCCGTTTGGACATACGCCGGATTTCCGCCATGGTCAGGCCGAAAATTTCACGGACCCGATCCGGCGGCACAGGTCTGGGCCGCGGCCGGTGGCGACGGAAGTCGTTCATGAAATCGTGGAAGAGCCGCCCAAAACCGTCGGGTGCGGCAAACTCGCAGTCAAAATGCAGGCAGGCGTAGCGCCGCAGGTACGGCTCGGCCCCGTCAGGCAGGCCGAAAACAAAATCACGGTTGTCGTGGATGCGGCAGAATTCAAGCATAAAGGCCTCGTCCAGTCTGACCGGGTCCACGGCCTCGGGCATGGTCCTGGCGGCCAGGGACGCGAAATGGCGCTGCAGATTGAATATGGCGTAGACGTATCTGCGGGCCTCGTCAGCGGGCAGGCGCTGTTCCATGGACAGGAAAAGCTGCTCCACCTCGTCGCGGCATTTGCCCGCAAGAATCCGGAAAAGTTTGGGATGAACCTCGTCGATGCGGCTCAGGTTGACTTCACCCGAACGCAGATAGGCCATGCGCCGACGGTCAAAGGGGTGCAGGCTCAGAATTTCATCTTTCTGGACGCGGGTCAGGACCGTGCGCGTCCAGGACCTGCCCCCGGCCATCCTGTACCCGGACGGCGCATACGGGGCAAAGGGCTGATCCAGATCATCCGGGTCAAGGTCCAGACGGGCGATGCAATCCTGTATCTCCTCGCCGTATTCCACGCCAAACCGCCCGAACCTGACCTGACGACCGGGAGCCGTGCCAAGGTCAAAGACAACTTCAAAGCCCAGCCCCCCCTCCACCGCCACCGTGCGTCGCAACTCGTAGCGTCTGTCCGGGCCGGAACCGATCACGGCTACGTACATGGGCGCACCTGCCAGTTCAGGGTTTGTCCGGCCAGAAAAGGCACGACCGGGCCGATGGTCCGGGGCACGGTCCATGGCGTGCGGTCCAGGGTCACGGCTTTGGATCCGGGCTGCAGCGAGTAGGCCAGACAGGCCCGGTCCGAAACAAAGGCCTGCAAGCGGTCCAGACAATCCATCTCCTCGAAAAGTCCGGCCAGGGCCGGCAGGGCCACGGGCGCGGAAAAAATGCCGGCCGCACAGCCAGGCGCTTCCTTGGCCTGCAGCGGATGGGGAGCCGTGTCACTGCCGAAAAAAATCCGGGGATGCTCCCGCACGGCCCGACGCAGGGCGTCGCGGTCTTCGGGACGCCCTGCCACGGGCTTGCAGAAAAGATGCGGCCGCAGCAATCCGCCCATGACGTCGTCCAGGGTGATGAGCAGATGGTGCAGGGTCACGGTGGCGTGGACATTGGCATGACGATCAACCACCGGCAGCGAATCCCGGGTGGTGATATGCTCCAGGATGATGGGCAGCCGGGGAAAATTCCCGGCCCAGCGGTCGATGACGGGCAGAAACAGACGTTCGCGATCCAGCACAAACCCGCAGCCCTCGCCATGGACCAAAAGCGGTATGCCCAGCTCCTCCATTATTGCCAGGGTCTGGTCGGCTGCGTTCATGTCGGCCAGTCCTGCTTCGGAATTAGTTGTCATTCCGGCGGGATAGAGCTTGACACCGATGATGTGCGCCCTGGCTTCCTCCAACTCGGCGCGGGAGTACGGGCGAAAGAAGAGGGTCATGAGCGGTTCAAACGGCTGTTCCACGGCGGCCAGAATCTCCCGGCGGTAGCTCAGCACCTGCTCCAGGCTGGTCACCGGTGGAGTCAGATTGGGCATGACCACGGCGGCGGCAAAATCACGCGCAGTGTACGGGGCGACCAGGGCCAGCATGTCGCCCTGTCGCAAATGGGTATGCATGTCGAGAGGATGGGTGATGGTCAGCATGAAACCTCCAAACCCTTTTAAGTAGGACCGGCCAGGAAAAAGGCAATGACCGCGTACCGGGCAAACTTGCCGACCATGACCGGAGGCAGAAAACGGGACAGGGGCAGACCGAAAAGACCGGCCACCAGGCACAGCGGATCGCCGACTACCGGGGCCCAGGCCAAAAGCAGACTCCAGCTGCCGTATCTGGAAAAAAGCCGCTTGGCCCGATCCTTGTCCCGGGAGGAAAGGCGCAGCAACCTGAGCAGAAATCCGTCGCTGCCCCACCGTCCCAGGCCCCAGGTGGTGACTGCGCCGGCAGTATTGCCGATAGTCGCCACCAGCACGCAGCTGACCGGATCGGCCCCGGCCAGGACCAGGGCGGCCAGCACGGCTTCCGAAGCCACGGGCAGCACCGTGGCGGCCAGAAAGGACACCAGCAGCAATCCGTATAAGCCGTAATCCAGAAAAAGCTGATCCATGTTCAGGACGTGAAAAGAAAGGCGTTGGGAGTCCGGGCCACGGCCGGGCGCGGGCCCAGCACCCGGCGGGCATTGTCTTCCATCTCCGACCGGGTCTCACCCCGGACCAGCTCCGGCCACAGGCTGTGCCCGTAAACGAAATTTGCCGCCAGATAGACGGCGTACTTCTTGTACATCTTGATGGCCCGGCTGGATTCGAAATGTTCCCAGATGCTCGCAATGATCCGCAGGGCCGTGGTTTCGAAAATGTCCGGTCCGGGAACAAAACCCGTGGTCAGCTCGGAAAAAAGCCAGGGCCGGGCAATGGCCATCCGTCCGATGGACGCGCCGGCGCATCCGGTCTGATCCAGAAGCCGGGAGCAGTCGTGCGGGCTGAAAATATTGCCGTTGCCCAATACCGGGATGCACACGGCTTCGGCCACCAACCGGATATGCTCCCATTTGGGCGGACGGGATCTGCGATCCGGGGCCACACGGGGATGGAAGGTCAGCAGGTCGGCCCCGGCATCCTGGAAGCGTCTGGCCAGGTCCACGGCCAACGCCGGGGATTGGTCCCATCCCGTGCGGTATTTGACCATGACCGGACAGGACACGGCCCGGCGTACGGCCCGGACAATGGCCACGGCCCGGTCCGGTTCCCGCAGCAGTGCCGCGCCGTACCCTTTCTTGCAGATGGCGGCCACGGAACAGCCCATGTTGATGTCCACGCCCAGCAACCCCTCGCGTTCGATCCGGCTCGCGGCCCTGGCCATGACTTCGGGCTCGTTGCCGAAAATCTGACAGACCAGCTGGTCCCTTTCTTCGTCGCGCCAGCGAAACACCGGCGAATGATGACGGCTTTCCTCCGGCACGGCGCGGGCATTGCACATTTCCGTGACCATGAAGCCGTAGCCGCCGAACCCGGCCAGCACGTGACGAAACGCGACATGCCCAAGCCCGGCCATGGGAGCCAGGGCCAAGGGGGCGGACAGCCGACGTTTCCCGACGGTCAGCGGCAGATTCAGGGACGAAGCGGAGGAGTTGGGCACATCAATGCTCGGCGTGCTACAATGAAACAAGGCGCCCTCCCGATTGGAAAAGCGCCCCGAGAACGACACGGTTCCCCGGTTCTCTACAACATGAAGTCCCGGATGACGACGACTCCGGTCACGACCTGGAAGAGGGCCAGCAGGACGGCCAGCATGTTGAAAACCCCATGCACCAGCGGCATGTACGGACGCTTCTTCTTGTTGCGATCCATGATGAAGCCCGTGACGTAGCCGGCGGCAATGCACGGCATCATCAGCTGGCCGAAGAGGAAATGATTGCCGGTGATGCCGTTGTCGCCCCAGTACTGGGCCACGGCGTACTGCCCGAGCACCAGGCCGCCCATCCACATGATATGGGTGTACTTGCCCAGGCGTACATGGTCCGCCCACATGAACTTGCCCTTCTTGCCCAGATGGTTGACCTGAAAACGCACCCATCCCAGGGATAATACATACAAAGCCAGGCCGGTGGCTGCGAGTTGAAGCAGAGGATGAATCCAGAGCATGAGTCGTCTCCTTGCAGTAAGTCCTGCTGGTCCGGGGTTATGTCAAATAGTCGGGCCACGTCATCCGGCGGTGCGTATCCCACAAATCCCTGCACGCGGCGCATGGACAGGCACAAAAGTCCAGCGCCTCAGAAACCCAGAAAGATGGTCACACCTCGTACGGAGTCAGGCTGCGCACGCCGTCTTCCGTGACCAGAACGGTCTGTTCGAATTGCGCCGAAAGGCTGCCGTCGGCCGTGACCATGGTCCATCCGTCATCCAGACGTCTGGTCGCATATCCGCCCTGATTGATCATCGGCTCGATGGTGAAGACCATGCCCGGCACCAACACAATGCCCATGCCCGGCCGGCCGACATGGCTGACCTGGGGCTGCTCGTGAAAAGCATGGCCGACCCCATGCCCGACCAGTTCGCGGACCACGGAATATCCGGCCTTTTCAGCGTGGGACTGGATGGCGTGTCCCACGTCGCCCAGGGTGTTTCCGGGCCGAACCGCCGCCATGCCTCGGACCAGACATTCCCATGTCACGTCCACTAGGCGGTTGGCCTCGTCCGAGACCCGGCCGATCCGAAACGTGCGATTGGCGTCGGCAAACCAGCCGTCAACAATGCTGGTCACGTCCACATTGACGATATCACCCTCGGCCAGCACCCGCGTTCCCGGTATGCCGTGACAGATTTCATCGTTGACCGAAACGCACGTACTCTTGGGAAAGCCCTTGTAGCCCAGCGGCGCGGGCAAAGCCTTGTGACGCAGGGTGAATTCATGAACCAGGGCATTGATTTCATCCGTGGTCATGCCCGGACGCAGATGTTCGCGGACCATGTCCAGGGTTTGCACCACCAGGAGGCCGGCCCGGGCAATGCCGGCCACGGCCGATTTGTCCTTGAGGCGGATGCGATAGCGCTTCCAGTATTCGTCGGCGATGGACATTCCCGGTCGGCGGCGGGTCAACTTGGCTTTGGCATTCTTGAAGAGCATGGGGTCATCCCTTATGTTTCGGAGTTCCTTGTCGCAGAATTCCCAGCCTGTCCAGTGCGCGCCCCCATCGCCTCCAGGCCCGGAAGCAGGCCGCCCGGCGGCCAAGGCGTTGCCTTCCCAAGAGGTTTGCGCCATGGTGCGCAAAAAGGAGGATTACCATGCCGACTATCACAATTTCCGGAATGTCCTGCGGGCACTGTTCCGGCTCGGTCACGAAACTGCTTGAATCCACTCCCGGCATCAGCAATGTCTCGGTCAGCCTTGATCCCGGCCAGGCCAGCTTTGACGCCACGGCCGAGGTGAATCTGGAGACGGTCAAGGCGGCCATCCGCAAAATCGGCTTTGAACCGGAAAACTAGCATGTTCTCGACGCTGCGAAAACTGATCCTGCTGGTCCTGGGCATACCCTTCGTCATTCTCGGCACCCGATTCCTGCTCGACGCGGGATCCACCTACCTGACCTACCGGGCGGCTGACGCCTGGACGCCGACCAACGCCCTGGTGACCGCCGTGGAGCACTACAGCGGACAGGACCAGGCCCTGGGTAACCAGACAGTGGTCCGCTACGAGTACGAATTTGGCGGACAAACCCTTACGGGCCAGTATTCCTGCATCGGCGACGAATGTCCCAAGCAGGACCTCCATCAGGAACTGGAGATCACCCGGCGCGAAAGCCGTCCGGTCACAGCCCTGGTCGATCCGCAAAACCCCGCGCAATCGATGCTTTTCCGCCATCTCTACATGCCCATGTTCCTGCTGAAAACCGGCGTGGGCCTGTTCTGCTTTCTGACCGGCAGCGCGGCCGTTATATTCGGCGTCTATCTTCTGACCGGACAGGACGTGATCAGGAGCAAGCGCGCATGATCCATGTCGTGGTCCGCGTTACGCTCAAGCGGGGCATGGCCCCGGCCTTTCTGCGCGAATTCCGGGAATTGGCCGTGCTGGTCCGACAGGAAGCGGGCTGCCTGGATTATTTTCCGGCCCAGGACGTCCGCATGAACCTTGAGGCGCAAAGCTTTGAACCCGACTGCGTAACCATCATCGAACGGTGGTCCAGCCGACAGGCCCTGGAAAGCCACCTCCGGTCAGGTCACATGCGAGGTTTTCAGGAGCGCATCAGGACCATGGTCCGGGATCTGAACATGAGCATTGTCCACGAAGTTTAGACCACCGAAAACGCCGCCCCGCTGGAGGCATGCCTGCGGGGCGGCTTTGTGACGTTCCTGTCCGTTCTCCGCGCGATTGGGTGCGCCGGTCCTCTTCGGCCCGGACCGGCCTCACGGGTCAGATCACCTTGACCACGTGCCTGTTGCGGCCGTCGATGACGTGGACGGCGCAGGCAATGCACGGATCAAAGGAATGCACGGTGCGCAGGATTTCCACCGGACGCTCCGCATCAAGAACCGGCGTGCCGATCAGCGATTCCTCGACCGGAGAAATCCGGCCTTCGGCGCACCGCGGGCCCAGATTCCAGGTGCTGGGCACGACCATCTGATAATTGGCGGTCTGCCCCTGATCGATGCGAATCCAGTGGGACAGGCCGCCACGGGTTGCGGTGCAGAAGCCCACGCCCTTGACCTCGCCCGCCGGCATCTTCCATTCCTTGTAGATTTCCACCGGACCGGCCTTGATTCGGTCTTCGAGATCGTTCAGCCAGCCTTCCATCCGCTTGACCAGAATGACGCTCTCAACCATGCGCGCCGCAGTGCGTCCCATGGTCGAAAACAGATGCTTACGCTCAAGCCCGCACTCCTTGAGCCAGGCATCAAGCAGGGTCACGGTGTCTTTTTCGCCCCGGGCATAGGCCATGATCCGGCGGGCCAGCGGGCCGGTCTCCATGGCCTGACCCTTGTAGCGCGGCGCTTTGGACCAGGAATACCGGCCATCCTTGTCGTAGCCGGAATAGACCGGATCGGTCACGCCGTCGAAGGGATGCAGGGCCTCGCCCGGAGTATACCAGCTGCGGGCCACGTGCTCGCGGATTTCGGCCGTGTCCAGCTCCTCCAGTTTGCCGAGGTCGTTGCCCCACAACACGCCGGACGGAAAGAACGGGTCCTGACCGCTCTCCGCATCGTGAAAATCGGCGAAATCCAGATAGTTGGACGTGCGCCCGTAAGCCGAGGCTTCCGGATACCGCTTGCCCAGAATGCGCAGATCGCCGGCAAAATTGTGGACGATAAAGGCCCGACATTCTTCGTAAAGGGTGCGGAATTCCTGGATGCGTTCGGGCCGCATGGCTTCGTAACAGGTCACCCCGCCGACATGCATGCTCTGGGAGTGGGGATTCTTGCCGGAGAAGATGGCCATGGCCTTGGCCAGCTTGAGCTGGATGCGCAGGCCTTCGAGGTAGTTGGCCGACAGGATCAGATTTTCTTCGGGGGAAAGGCGATAGGCCGGATGGCCGCCCAGGAAATAGGCATTGGTCAGCCAGCCGAGTTGGCCGCCTTCGACAAACTTCTTGAGCCGGGAGTGGACCATGTACATGTCGCCCGGCGCGATCTCCCGACCGGCCGCTTCCGAGGCCAATTTGGCGGCTGCGGCCGGATCGGCCTTGAGGGCGTCGGCCATGTCGAAAAAGTCCAGACCGTGCAGATGGTAGAAATGAACCAGATGATCGTGAACGATCAGACTGGACAGAATCAGGTGCCGGACCAGTTCGGCGGCGGCAGGAGCCCTGAATTCCAGGGCGTTCTCCACGGCGCGGATGCTGGTCAGGGCGTGGGTCGTGGTGCAGACGCCGCAGGCCCGCTGCACGTAGTGATGCACATCCTCGGGCGGTCGGCCCTTGACGATCATTTCCAGACCGCGGAACAACTGGGTGCTGGACCAGGCATCGACAATGATCCCGTCCTTGACCTCAACCTCGATTTTCAGGTGCCCCTCGATACGCGTGACCGGATCGACAACAATGGGGCCGGAGAATTTTGTGGTGGCCATGATCTCTCTCCCTAGGCGTTATCTTCTTTTTGCCGCACATCGCGAGTGAACGGGGCCAGATCGTCCCAGAACCGGGGCTCGCTGCAGCCGATGCACGGCGCGCCGGCCCGGATGGGCCAGTTGGTCTGGTTGAACAGGGCCGTCGAGCAGTTGTTGTAGGTCCACGGCCCGCGACACCCGAGTTTGTGCAGACACCACCCCTTGCGCGCCTCTTCCGACGAGAAGCTCAGGGCAAATTCACCCTTGTCGAAATGCACGCGCCGCTCGCAGCGGTCATGGACCGTGGTGCCGTAAAACATCTTGGGCCGACGCGAGGTATCGAGCTCGGGCATGCCTTTGGTCAGCAGATGGACCACGGTGCCGATGAAGTTGACGGGATTGGGCGGACAGCCCGCGATGTTGATCGGCTCAATGCCCAGTCCGGCCAGGGCCTCTCCCACGCCCTTGGCCCGCGACGGGTTGGGCGCGGCGGCCTGAATGCCGCCGAAGCTGGCGCAGGTCCCCATGGCGATGACTCCTTTGGCCTTGGCCGCGACTTCGCCGAAAAGGTCGAGCATGGTCCGGTCCCCGATCTGACCCCACTTGCCCGCGTCACGGGTCGGGATGGCCCCTTCGATGGCGCAGTAATAGCCCTGGGGATTGGCCATGGCCGCCTCCAGGGCGTGGTGCGAGGCCTTGCCGGCCGCAGCCATGATGGTTTCGCAGTAATCAAGGGAGATGATCTCCATGATCAGGACGTCGAAAAACGGGTCCACGGCCCGGAGCAGGCCCTCGGTGCAGCCGGTGCATTCGGCGCCGTGCAGATAGATGACCGACGGCCGTCCCTTGCCTTCCAGGGCCTGGGCAATGCTGCCGGCCATGCCGGCGTCCAGGCCCATGGCCACGGCGACCAGACCGCAGAATTTGAGGAAATCGCGCCGGGATACCCCGCCTTGGGCCCCGTGGCGCATGAGATGGGCGGTAATGCGTGCGTTGGTGCTCATGGCAGTCTCCTTACTCGTGCTTGTGACAGCCGTTGATGCAGGACACGGGCGGGGTCATGTTCCCGTCCAGACGAACCTTGCGGTGACAGCCCAGACAGCTGTGGGTGCTGTCGCTGTGCCAGGCGCGATAAAAGGCCGTGGCCGGACTTTCCTCGGTGCCGGGCTTGTTGTGACACTGGGAGCAGGGCAGAAAAGCCCCGAGGTCGCGGTCCGATTCCTCGTGATGGCAGCTGGCGCAGGAATTGTGGACAGCATGCTTGCCATGGGGGAACTTGACCGAGCCGACCCAGGACGCCAGGGGCGGATTCTTGGCCGGCCGGACAATTTCGATTTCGTTGGGCACTTCGTATCCCGCCGCCATGACGGGAAACAACACCGTGATCAGTCCCACGGCAAGACACGACAAAGCTTTCATGACCTCCCTCCGCGTAAGCGATTGTTACTGGATGCAACCGCATAGCACATTGTGGAGGGGCTGAGTCAACAATTAACCGGACCTTACTGAAAATTCGGGAACACGGCCTCGGCCGCGCCGGGAGGAGAGATCTGCGGAATCAAGGTCGTGGCAGGCCGGCACGTGCTCGCGCCGGCGCTCAGCAGAGCCTGGCCAAAGCCAGATTGGCCAGGGCGTTGACGACGCAGGCCGCCAGGCTGGAGCCGCCTTTGCGACCCTGAATGGTGATGTGGGGGATGTCGTTGCGGGCCAGGAGAAGGTCCTTGGACTCGGCCGCGTTGACGAAACCCACCGGCATGCCGACCACCAACTTCGGAACAGGAGCGCCCTTGTCCACCTGGTCGAGCAGGCGGTACAGGGCCGTGGGAGCATTGCCGACGACAAAGATATCCGCACCGCCGCGATCCATGACTTCGTCCACGGCGGCCCAGGCCCTGGTCACGTCTTCGGCTGCGGCCCGACGGGCGACCAGAGGGTCGTTCATCAGGCAGATTGCCGTGCAGCCCAGAGGTTCCAGCCGACGGGCGGGTATGCCGGACAAAGCCATCATGGTGTCGGTGACGATACGAGCGCCATGCATCAGGGCCGTGACGCCCGCGCTGACCGCATGGGGATGAAAGCGGATGCAATCCAGCAGGGCGAAGTCCGCGGACGTATGGATCATGCGCCGGGCAACAATCCATTCATCGCCGATAAAAGGACGCGGTTCGGGGACTTCGGCATCGATAATGGCCAGGGACCTGCTTTCAATCTCGGCCGGAGGGCAATGTGTGTACACGAAACGTTCCTGAAAGTTGTATTGATGGGAGTTGTCGAAAGCGGGGCGCGCCGCACTGTCACAATTTGCTGTTTTCGTGAACCGTGATCTGAAACACGCTGGATTTCTCGAAAAAGTCCTGATCCACCCTGCCCGCCAGATCGCGGTCCATCTCCAGCACCACCCTCGCCCGCTTGAACGGCTTGTCCTGATGGCCGATGCGGATTTTTCGCACCAGTCGGCCCTGCGTGTCCATTTCCCGCTGCAGGCCGGCCTGAGGCAAGGTCTGGTCGAAATCGCAAACCATCCGCGTCGGCGGAGGGTCGCGCAGCAAAAACATGTCAGGCAGGACCGGTCCATCAAGATACAGGCGGATCATCTCCATGCCTGGGGCGACTTCGAATTCCACCCGCACCAACCGTTGTTCCACCAGGGGCAGACACCCTTTTTGCCGGGGGCCGGAGGGAACCAGAATCGTGCTGCCCGGCTTGAGTTGCCCGGAATTGGCAAGACCGGCGTTGGCCTTGGCGAATGTTTCCTTGAGTTGACCGTACTCGGTCATGGACCGGACGCAGTTGTACGTCAGCAGCAGGGAGCGGACGGTGTCTCCGGCCACCACCTTGTGCGCCAGCAGCCCCGGCCCGGCCAGGACCTGGCAGGACCAGAAGGCCACCAGCATTCCCGCAAAAGCGACACCACGAAATAAAGCAGCTTTCATATTTTTCATTCCTTAACACGGCGATTCCGCAGTGGCCGGAGTGTACGCAAGAAAGACAGAAAAGCAATTCCGGACCCAACGCTGCTTTCATCTTCATGTCCGCGACGCCGACAACATCCGGACAAAAAGCCAGGGCATTGGACACCTTTGCTTTTTTTGGTATCAGCACACAGCGCCCTTCAACCAACGGCAACCAGTCCCGGAGCCTCCTGTGAGTATTCGCAAAAAGTCAGTCATCTCCCTGCTGGTCATCATCTCATTGCTGCTGCTGGCCCTGTCGTACTCCGCCCGTGACATTTTCCTGGACCGTTTCCAGGACCTGGAGGACCAGGCCCTGGCCACCAATATGCAGCGGGCGCAGAAGGCCGTGGACGGCAAGCTGCGCACCCTGCTGGCTCTGACCACGGACTGGGCGGTGTGGAATGACAGTCACGACTTTATCCAGACCCGCAATCCGGACTACCTGGCCGCCAATTTCCACAGCGAAACCCTGAGCGCCCAGGGGCTGGCTCTTATCGCCATTCTGGACCGCGACGGGCTACCCATCCACGCCGCATATTACGACGAGCAGACAGGGGACATCGCCCTGCACGATTCAAAAAAAGATGCGATCCTGAGCCATGCCGATCTGCTGGCCGCCGACGCCGAGGATTTCGAACGAACAGGCATACTGAACATTGACGGGCAACCGCTGCTGATCGCCTCCAGGGCCATTTTGCGAACGGACAAGAGCGGTGACTACGCCGGAACCATGATCATGGCCCGCTGGCTGGGACAAAGCCTGCAGGACGAACTCGCCGAGGAAACCCAGCTCGATCTCGAATTCCGACCTGTGCCGGAGCGTTTCCATGTCCGGGACGCGTCTGTTTTCCGGGATGACCTTTTCGCCATCGGAACCGTGATCCTCTTCGACATGCAAGACCGTCCCGTGCAACTCATCCGCATTCGCATGGAACGTGACATCACCGCGGCCGGACGCTCGGCTCTCAAGACGCACCTCTACGCCCTGCTGCTTTTCGGCGGCGCCTTCACCATCCTGGTCATGTTCTTTCTGGAAAAAAACATCCTGTCCCGCCTGAGCGCCCTGACCCGGGAAGTGCGCAAGGCCCGGGCCGGAGCGCTGGAAAAAGTGACGGTCAACGGCCGTGACGAACTGAGCATGCTGCAGCTGAGCATCAACGTTCTGTTCCGCAATATCCGACGCTCGGAGGCGTCCTACGAATCCTTTTTCCGCAACACCGGCACGGCCAACGCCGTCATCGATCACAACGGCCTGATTCATCTGGTCAACGCCGAATTCGAGCATCTTGCCGGACAAGACAGGAACGAACTGGAGAAAAAGGTCAACATCGGCTGTTTTCTGCCCGAATGCGTCCAGTCTCTCCCGAAAGCCCCCGTGTTCAGGGAGGGACCATTTTGTTCCATGAGCCGGGAACTTGTCTTTCACGGACGCTTCCAGGACCGCACGGTCCTGACCTCCATTTCCCCACTTCCGGATCGGCGCAGACAAATCCTGGCCCTGCAGGACATTTCCCTGCTCAAGGCCAGTCAGCAGGAGCTGATCAATCTCAGCCGCGAGTTGGAAGAAAGAGTCAAATCGCGCACCCTGGACCTGGAAGCCGCAAACAAGGCCCTGGCCAGGGAGATCAGGCAGCGCACGGCCACGGCCCTCATCCTGCAGACAACAAGCGCCATCAGCCTGGCCCTGAGCAGGGCCGAAACCATTACCGAGGCCCTGAGCCAGCTGCTGGAGCAGGCCTGCGGCCTTGAACACATCAGTTGCGGCACGGCCTACGTGCATGACCGAGCCGGCGGTCGTTTTCAACTGGCCGCCGACCACGGGATGGCGGAGGAGGACCGGGAGAGCCTGGCGGTTATTGAGGACGACTCGGATCTGGGCCGCACCCTGCACCGGGGACAGGCGAGATATGATACGCACGCGTCCTTCACCGCCTGCGCCGGCCCAGACCTCAACCAGGCAGACCTGCGGTCCGTCGGCATCATTCCCATTTCCTTTCAGGGCAATGTCGTCGCATCGCTTCATGTCGGCTCGCGGACTGCGGACGAAATCCCCCTCGCCATCCGTTCCATCCTGGAAACCATCGCCACCCAGACAGGAGGAGCCATTGTCCGCATTGTTTCCCAGGAAAACCTGGCCCGCACGGCCAAGGAACTCGCGGCCATTTTCGAGAACAGCGCCGTCGGCATCATCCACGTTTCCGCCGGCCGCGTCATTCTGAAGACCAACCAGCGTCTGGCCGACATGTTCGGCTATACATGCCGGGAGCTTATCGGACGACACATACGCGAGCTGCATGTCAGTCCGGCTGCTTCCGACCAGTTTGAGGCGCTCCATTACGGCCGTCTGCGCGCCGAGCGCCAGCTTCTCAACCTGGAACAGCGCATGAAGACCAAAGACGGCGAGATCCGCTGGTACACCTTTCACGGCCGCATGATCGACCCCCTTGACCCGGACCAGGGCTTTGTCTGGGTGGTGGAAGACATCCACGACATGAAAACCGCCGACGAGGAACGTTCCCGCTACATGGAGGAATTGCAGCTGGCCCGGGACATGGAAGAGGAAAACGCGGCCAAGCTGGTGCAGATGGTCGAGGAACTGGACATGGCCAAGGAGGTGGCGGAATCGGCCAGCAGGATGAAATCCCAGTTTCTGGCCAATGTCAGCCACGAAATACGCACGCCCATGAACGCCATCATGGGCATGACCGACATTGTGCTCGGCACCGAAATCAACGCCGAACAACGCCGGGCCCTGAACATCGTCAAGAATTCTTCCGAGGCCCTGCTCGACATCATCAACGGCGTCCTGGACCAGTCCAAGATCGAGGCCGGACAGTTCGAGCTGGAAATCCGACCGTTTGATCTGCGCACCGTGGTGGAAAAAACCATCAGCACCCTGGGCCTAACGGCCATGGAGAAAGGGCTGGACCTGATCTGTCATCTGCCGCCGACCCTGCCCGCCCAGGTCGAAGGCGACCCCATCCGTCTGCGCCAGATCCTGATCAACCTCCTGGGCAACGCGGTCAAATTCACCCCTTCCGGTCACGTCATCTGCCTCTGCCGGCTCGACCATCTCGATGCAAACAGCTGCCTGCTCCATTTCGAGATCGAGGACACGGGCATCGGCATTGCCGTCGACAAGCAAAAAATCATTTTCGAGGATTTTTCCCAGGTCGACAGCACCGTGACCCGTGTCTACGGAGGCACGGGCCTGGGACTGTCCATCTCGCGCAAACTCCTGGAGCTGATGGACGGAAATCTCTGGGTGCAGAGTTCTCCCGGCCAGGGCAGCACCTTTCATTTCACGGTCAGAATGGGACGCCCGTCACCGCCGGACATGACCCACGCCAACCTGTTTGAAGGCCTGGGCCCGGTGCTGCTCGTGGTCAACAATCCCCGTCTGCGGGATCAGATAGACATGCTGCTGCATTTCTGGGGTCTGGAGACCTTGTCCCACTCATGCCTGGACGACTCACTGCCGCCCTGCGACCTCGCCCTGCTGGACACGGACTTCAACGATCAGGACTGCGAGCAGCTGCTTGCTCCGGGCGGTGGCCTGGACCGGACTCCGACCATTGTCCTCACCCAGCTGGGAGACCAGAGCCATGCGGTGCAGGGCTCGATCAAGGCCGTTGTCGGCAAGCCGCTCCTCTACGCCGATCTGCTGCGGGCCCTGGCCAACAGTTTTGGCCTGCGCCTGAACCTGCCCGACGAGCTGACCGCGGCTCAGACGCGCAAGAGCAAGCGTTCCCTGGACATTTTGCTGGTCGAAGACGTGGCCACCAACCGCGAACTGGCGGAGCTGCTGCTGACCAGAATGGGGCATACGGTCCACGACGCCCGCGACGGGCTGGATGCCCTGACCCTCCTGGGCCGCCATCGCTACGACCTCATCTTCATGGATCTGCAGATGCCGGTCATGGACGGCTTCACCGCCACAAGGATCATTCGCGCCTGCGAACAAGACCGACCGGCCCCTTCGGACATGGACAATTCCTTTCTGGTCCGTGAGTTGCGTTCGCACATCGGCGGGACATCCACGCCCATCGTGGCCATGACCGCCCACGCCATGATTCAGGATCGGCAACGCTGCCTGGAAATCGGCATGGACGACTATCTGACCAAGCCCCTGCGCCCGGAAGAAATATCCAGGGTCCTGGACAACATCTGCCGGGCTTTGCCGGACAGCCTCGCGCCCGCCCCGAACGATGCCGCACCGCCTTCACCCGGCGCTGCCCGGGACGACACAAACCTCGTCGGGCAGATGTTCGACGAACTGGCTGCCCGCTACGACCTGGACCATGAGCAGGCCCTGCCGCTCATTGTCAGCCTGGCCGAAAGCCTGGAAGAACACCTTGATGCGCTGCCGGATTGCCTGCACGACATGGACAAACCCCTCCTGGCCCAGCACGCGCACAGCCTCAAGGGGCTCTACCTGAACATGGGCTTGACCAGCCAGGCCGCCACGGCCAAACATCTGGAGGACATGGCACGCAACGACGGCCCGGACAAAGATCTGCGCACCGCCGGGCAAGCCCTGTCGGAGCTGACATCGACAATACTGGCCGAAATCCGGGCCCATACCACCGCAGACGACAAGGAGGCATCATGAACACCCTGACTTGGCACGGCCACTCGGCTTTCGCCATTACAACCCCCAACCTGACCATCCTCATCGACCCCTGGTTCGACGGCAACCCCGCGGCCAAAACCAAGGCTGCCGACATAGAGGCCGATCTGGTGCTGGTCACCCACGACCACGGCGATCATGTCGGTCAGGCCCTGGAGATCTGCCGACGAACCGGGGCCGGCCTGGGCTGCATCGTCGAACTGGCCGCCAAGCTCAAGGCCCAGGGCCTGCCCGAAAGCCAGGTCCTGAACGGCATCGGATTCAACATCGGCGGCACCGTAACCCACAAGGGCGTGTCCGTGACCATGACCCAGGCCACCCACTCCAGCGAGTCAGGCGTGCCCACGGGCTTCATCATCCGCCTGGAAGACGGGTACACCATCTATCACGCCGGAGACACGGGCCTGTTTTCATCCATGGCCCTGTGGGGCAAGCTGTACAAGATCAACCTGGCGCTGTTGCCCATCGGCGGCGTTTTCACCATGGACGCGGCCCAGGCGGCCATGGCGACCATGATGCTGCGCTGCGCCAAGGTCGTGCCCATGCACTGGGGCACCTTTCCGGTTCTGGCCCAGAACCGCGACGCCTTCCGGAAGGAACTGGACAAGCTGGAGCTGGGAGACGCGCTGATGTCGGTGGACGTCGGGGCGCCTGTCGGCCTTTTCCGCTGATTCCATCCCGGCAAACGCAAGAGCCCCGTCCGGAAATTTCCGGACGGGGCTCTGTTTTGACGACGCATGACGCCGAATGATTTCAACTAAACTTTGAACTTCTTGACCAACTGCTCCAGGGCTCCGGCCAGCAACGACAGATTTTCGGAATTCTGCTGCAATTCCGTGCTGCTGGTGGAAATCGTGTTCGAAGCGCTGCTGACCTGGACAATGTCGCGGGCTATCTCGCCGGTAACAAGCGACGCCTGGGCCACGTTTTCGTTGACCTCCTGAATGCCCATGGATGCCTGGGCCACGTTGTCGGCGATTTCGCGCGTGGCGGCGGACTGCTCTTCCACGGCAGCGGCGATGGTTGACACAAAATCGCTGACTTCCTCAATGACACCCATGACCTGGGCGATTTCCTCGATGGTCGCCGAGGTCGAATCCTGAATGCCTTCAATGCGCTGGCGTATTTCTTCAGTGGCGGCAGCCGTCTGATTGGCCAGCTCCTTGATCTCGTTGGCGACAACGGCGAATCCTCTCCCGGCATCGCCGGCCCGGGCCGCTTCAATGGTCGCGTTCAGGGCCAGGAGGTTGGTCTGGGAGGAAATGGCGGTGATGGTTTCCGTGACCTTGCCGATCTCATTGGCCGCAACGCCCAGTTTGTCGACCCGCTGCGAAGCCGACGACGCCTTGTCCACGGCTTTCCGGGCCACGGCCCGCGTCCTGTCGGTGTTGCCGGCGATTTCCCGGATGGTCACGCTCATTTCCTCGGCAGCAGCAGCCACGGTGCCGACATTGGTCGAGGCCTGTTCCATGGCCGCAGCCACGTTGTTCATGTTGGCGTTCATCTCTTCGGACGCCACCGCGACGGTGTTGGATTTCTGGGACAACTCGCCGGCGCTGCCCAGCAATCCGGCGGACATGGTCTCCAGATCCGCCGAAGACCCCATCAGCACCTTGGCCCGATCGGCGATGTCGCGGACAATGCCCCGCAGGCTTTCGGCCATATGGTTGAGATGGTTCTGCATGTCGCCAAGTTCATCGCGGCGGGAGACGTCCAGCCGCCCGGTCATGTCGCCGGCGGCAAGGCGTTCGAGAAAGGAGCCGGCGTCATGCAACGGCGTCAGCACGTTGGCCCGGACCAGAAGCCAGCCCAGCGCCCCGACCAGCAGCAAGATCCCAAGCGTCCAGGAACCGATATGGACAACGGCCCTGGTCACGGCCTGGTTGGCCTCCTGCAGGGACGAAATAATGACAAAGGCCCCATGGGCCTCGCCGGCCCGCCAGCCTTCCTTGATTCCACCTGTCGGGTCTTTCTCGCCCTTGGGATCGCCGTGACAGTAGAGACAGTCCTCGCTCAGGCGGATGGATTTGAAATACAGCAACCTGTCCTTTTCGATGATGACTTTTTCGTCCGTCCCTTTGGAGGAGAACTCGGCCAGCACCTCGCGCTCCAGAGGATTGGGCGCGTTTTTCGGATTGCGCGGGCTTTCCTTGGGCGCGCGAAACTCGTAGCCCGCTTCGTCGGCCTTGGCCGCAGCCGTATTCATGGCAGTGACTATGGGCACGGCCTGCAGCAACCGAACCGGATCGGAACGCAGTTCATCGAGCGATTTGAGCACGCCCTGACGGTGCTTCTCGGCCATGTCCTCGCGCACCGATTCGGCCATCATGACCACGGATCGGCTTTCCTTAAGACGCCCGGCAATGGCCGACTCCTTGATGTCGGCAATGTACAAATAGGACATGACCAGGGCCAGGATGACAGGTCCGGCCAGAATGATCAGCATCACCTTCCAGGTCAGCTTCAAGCGATTCCACATAGGGCCCCCTCACGCGGAAAATGTTACCAGGGATACACGCCGAACCTAATTATTCACATCACTCATATAACGACACAAGATTGAAAATGTCCACATCAACCAAGCCTTTATCGGTCAGTCGCAACCGGGGAATGACCGGCAGGGACAAAAAGGACAGCTGCATGAATGGATTGATCGATGCCGGACACCCCAGACGGCGGGCCGCGGCATTGAGATGATCAAGAGAGGCGACGACATCGTGCGCCTCCTGGTCGCTCATCAAGCCGGCCACGGGCAGCGGCAGCAGACTGACGACCTCCCCGTCCTGCACGCAGACGTAACCACCGCCGCACTGGGCCAGAGTCTCCACGGCCTTCAGCATGTCCTGATCCGAAACCCCGGCGACCATCAGATTGTGGGAGTCGTGACCAACGGTGCCGGCAATGGCCCCGGCCCGCAGCCCCAGACCCCGGACCAGCCCAAGCCCGACCCGGCCGCTGCCGTGATGGCGCTCGAAAACCGCCAGCTTGGCCATGTCCCGGCCCGGATCGGCCTGAACCAGACCGTCCGCCACCAGGGGTTCAACCAGATCCATCTCGGTCACAATCTGGCCGGGAACAGTGCGGATTACCCGAACCTTTGCCCCTTCCCGGGCAGGTATGTTCAGGCAGTCGGCAGAAAACGCGGCGACGTGGACAGAGCCGGTCACGACATGATCGCTTGGAGCCGGGGTCCAGTCATGGGCAGCCACGGGCTTGCCGCTCAGAAAGACGTCGGCAATGCTGAAGGACGACAGATCGTCCAGCAGCAGAAAATCGGCCCTGTACCCCGGAGCAACGGCTCCGCGCCTTTTCAGGCCGAAATGTCTGGCCGTGTTGATGGAGGCCATCTGAATGGCCCGCAACGGCGGCACACCCCTGGACACGGCCAGGCGGATTGTGTGGTCCAGATGCCCTTCGCGCAGCAGGTCGTCGCAGTGACGGTCGTCGGTGACCAGCGAGCAGTTCTGGCTGTTGAAGTCATTCAGCACCGGCAGCAGGTCGAACAGATTTTTTTCGGAACTGCCTTCGCGGATCATGACGTGCATGCCCAGACGCAGTTTCTCCCTGGCCTCGTCCACATGGCAGGCTTCGTGATCGCTGCCCGGACCGGCCAGAACGTACGCATTCAGATCAAATCCGGACAACCCCGGCGCATGCCCGTCCACCGGACGGCCGGAGGCGGCAGAGATCTTGGTCAGAACCTGCGGGTCCTGAAAGAGCACGCCGGGATAATTCATCATCTCGCCCAGACCCGGAATGCGCTGCGGATAGGCGGCGAGCATCAGGGCAATGTCGTCCGCGCTGATGCTTGCTCCGGATGTTTCCAGATGGGTGGCGGGCACGCAGGACGGCATCATGCAATAAATTTCCAAAGGCAGATTCCGGGTCACCTCCAGCAACCACCGAATGCCGTCCAGGCCATGCACGTTGGCCAGCTCATGCGGATCGCAGACCACCACCGCCGTACCGTGGGACGCGGCCAGACGGGCAAAGTGAACCGGATGGAGCAGGGTCGACTCGATGTGAATATGCCCTTCGATCAGCCCCGGACAGAGATAGCGGCCGCCGGCATCGATGACGTCGAGGGCCTCGTAGTCGCCGAAGCCGACAACGACTCCGTCCTTGACGCCTACGCTTGCCGGATGAATCTCTCCGGACAAGACATTGACCAGTTGACAATTGGTGATGAGCAGGTCCACCGGCTCCTGGGCCAGGGCTGCGGCAAGAAGACTGAACATGGGCAAAACCTCACGCTGTTGCCGATCGGGTCCGCGGATTACGGACGGGTTTTCCAGCGGCGATGCATCCAGAGCCACTGCTCCGGGTACTGCCGCACCACTGTCTCCACTGCTTCGGTATAAAAACGACATATCCGGGTGATGCGTTCGGACCGGCTGCCGGTCAGGGTTTCCGTGTCCAGGTGGGGCAGGGTCACGGCCCGGTAACGGCCATGGGGCAACCGGAGCAGAAAAAAAGGCCAGACTTCGGCCTTGGCGCGCAGAGCCAGAATGGCCGGCCCCTTGTTCACGGCCGCGACCTCTCCCAGAAACGGCAGAAACTCGGCCTCGGACCGCTTGCAGTTATGGTCGACCAGAAAGGCGGCCATGCCTCCGTTGCGCAGATGTCCGAGGGTTTCCTGGGCGGCCAGGCGATGCGGCAGGACATGAATGCCGGGCTGGCTGCGCATATGCTGGATCAACTCGGCCAGATCCTTGTCCTTGGGCAGCCTGACCACGACCTGACACCTGTTTTTGTGGGCAAAGGCCCCGATCATGCCGACCATCAATTCCCAACCGCCGATATGCGCGGACACGGCCACCACCGGTTTGGTCGCGGTCCGGAATCGGTGGTAAATATGAGGATTTTCATATTCGATGCGCTCTTGCAGAAACCGAACATCCACCCGGCGGGTACTGAAGATTTCGGCAAAGGAACATGCGCTGTGCCGAAAGCTGGCCCGGGCCAAATCCCGCGCCGCAGACCGGTCCAGCCCCAATCGTTCGGCAACGCGGCAAGCCGTCTCACTTGCCCGGCGCGGCATGGCCAGCCACATCGCATCGCCAAGACCCTGTCCCAGGGCATGCAACCGGTTCAACGACATGGACGATCCCAGAGCCAGCATGGCATTGTAGAGCATCTCGCGCATCAGATCCGCTCCAGGTTGTCCATGATTTCTTCCAGCCTGCGGCACTGCTGCTCCAGGGCCTCGGCGCTGGTCACGTCAACCTTCACATCCAGAGGTTGACCGTAAATGATCCGGCACCTGGAAAAAAGCCTGGGCAACTGAAATTTGTCCCAGGCTTTTTCAAAAACATACGGCCGGTCCATCACGGCCCGCACCGGAACAATGGGCGATCCGATCTGGGCGGCCAGAAATACGGCACCGGGTTTGACCTTGTGCCGTGGACCGCGCGGTCCATCGACAGTGAAAATGGCCCCCACGTTCTGATCGTCCATGATCCGCCGGGCCCCGATCAAGGCCCGTAAGCCGCCCCGGGAGCTGGAGCCTCTGGTCGCAAGGAATCCGAAACGTCGCAAGATCTGGGTCAGTAGTTCACCGTCACTGCTCTGGCTGACCACGCAGACCATGCCCTCACCCTCATGACTTGGAATCAAAGGGAAAATCTCGTCGTGCCATAAAATGATCACCGGACGCCGGGCGCGCAGACCCGGATCGGTAAAGACATCCGTGTTGATGCGCTCAATGCGCAAGGTCCTGGCCCAGAGGCGCACCAGCGGAGCAATTATCAACCCGAGCAACCAGGGCGAAACAAGCGATTTCAACCTTTCCTCCAGGCAATTTCAACAGGAGTATTTAAAAAACAAATACAAAAGCCCACGAACAATAGGTCAAAACAATTTGACCATAGTTCATCCTATCAGAGAACATGCCCCGAAAAAGGAGCATTCATCCATGTCCATTGTTCTCAATTGCGAGGGCGAACCATGCCCCAACCCGGTCCTGCGTTGCAAGCGTCTTCTGGACGAGCAGACGCCGGCAGAGCTGGAGGTCGTTGTCGACAATGAAGCGGCCAAGGAAAATGTCGGCCGCTATCTGGCCAGCAAAGGCATGCGCATCGAGGAAGTGCGTCAGGAAAACACGCTGTGGATCATCACCGCCAAAGCTGTTTCCGCAACCGCCTCGGGCCCTGCGGTCCAGGAAAAGCCTGCTGGTTCGACCGAAGCCTGCCCGGTCTGTCCGCCCAAAATTCTGGTCTTTCTGACTGCCGACACCATTGGCAGGGGGGACGCCACTCTTGGGGCCAAACTCATGACCAATTTCCTCAAAACCCTGCCTGAACTGGGCGACGCCTTGTGGCGAATCATCATGGTCAACGGCGCGGTCAAACTGGCGACCGGAGAAAATCCGGCCCTTGATGTCCTCAAGCAGCTGGAAGCCGCCGGCGTGTCCATTCTGGTTTGCGGGACCTGCCTCGAATTCTTTAACCTCATGGAAGAAAAACGCGTCGGCCAGGTCACCAACATGCTCGACGTGGTCACCAGCCAGCAGATAGCGGACAAGGTCATCACCCTCTGATCCTCCATTCCGGCCGGACACAAACATGCCTCAACGGGAGTCGAAAGCCTCGGCGCTTTGGACTCCCGACATTTCCTTTATGGACGCACCAGGCTGAATCCGGCCTGCTGCCAGGCCAGGATGCCTCCCCGCAGGTCATAAACACGAGTAAATCCCCGTCTGTGCGCCATTTTCAGCACATGGGAGGTGCGATTGCCGCTGCGGCAATAGAAAAGAATCAGCGCGTTGCGATCCAACGAGTCCAATTGATCCGAAAAATCCGGGTCGTAATAATTGATGAGCCGCGCGCCGGCGATGTGCCCCAACCGGAACTCTTCGGGCGTGCGGGCATCGATGAGCAGAAAATCCGCATCGTCCCGGTGCCGCTGGATCATGTCCATGGCCTCCCGGGGGTCAAGCAAGCGGTCATCCGGGGCCTGGCAGCCGCCAAGCAGCAGCACGATCGCAATCAACCACAAATAACGCATAGACCTCACTGGAAGAGTCCCCTGCCTGTCTTTTGAGGGTGCTTATTCGGACAGGGCTTCATGACACCGGGACCGTCGATATTTCCAGGCCCCAAGCACCGACTGCGCCAAGGCAGCCAGGGGAATGGCGAAAAAAACTCCCCAGAAGCCCCAGACTCCACCAAAAAAAAGAATGGCCGTGATGGACGCGATGGGATGCACGTTGACCGCGCCCGAAAGCAGCAGCGGCACCAGTACATTGGCATCCAGAATCTGAATCAGACAATACGCGAGCAGAGTCGAGACGAAATGCCCGTCCACTCCCCACTGGATGTAGGCGATGATCACAACCGGAATCGTCACGACCACGGCTCCAATATAGGGGATGATGACCGAAAGCCCGACCAGCAGACTGAGCAGCATGGCGTAATTCAGTCCGAAAACGAGAAAACAGCCGTATGTGGCGGCCCAGACCAGCAGGATCTCCCAGATGCGCCCGCGGACGTAGTTGCCCGCCTGAGTCTTGACATCCAGCCAGACCCGGCTGGCCAGAGTGTGGTCGGCAGGCAGAAACTCGCTCATCCATGCGAGAATCTTGATTTTGTCTTTGAGAAAAAAGAAAACCATGATCGGCATCAATACCAGATAGAGGACAAATGAAAACACAGAGCGCACCGAGGACAGAGTCCAGGTCAAAATCTCCTGTCCGTAAAGGGAGAATTGGGCCGTCAGGCCGTCCATGACGGTCTGCATCTGGGCTTCGCTCAGAATCGGGTACTTCTGCGGCAGGACACCGATGATTCCCTGGGCCTTGGAAATGATCCAGGGAATATTGTCGATGAGATCAGTGATCTGGGACACAAGAAGAGGTGCCAGGCCGAGGATCACGACGGCCAGAAAAATCATGAACATGCCGAACACCACGCCGACCGCCATGATCCGGGGCCAGCTGAAGCGCTCCAGAATCTTGACCAGACTTTCGAGCAAAAAGGCGATCACCACGCTGGCGATGACCGGAGCAAGCAGATCGCCGACCAAAAGGACGATGGTCGCGCCCACGGCCAGAACGAGCAGCAACGTGATGAGCTGGGTGTCGTCAAAAACGCTGCACAACCAGCGGCGGAGTATTTCCATGGGGTTCTCGCGG
>CAZYZA010000041.1:0-28264 GCA_964651415.1 uncultured Desulfovibrionaceae bacterium | reverse complement strand
GAACGCATCGTGGATGTTGTTGATCTCGCTCATGGCTGGAGACGGTAGGGGATCCTGGGAGTGGTGACAAGGCTGAAGCCGTTGACCTGTGATGGTTGATCCAGATTTCAGGAAAATATGGAAACGTGAAAGCTGCCCTGTTCTTCTTGCTGACCCAGATTGTCGCGGCCCCGAATCCGGGCACGCGGGCCGGGGAGCGGCTGGTCATTTCCAGCAAGGGGTTGGCCGCGGCTTCGGGTCTGGCCATCCGCAAGGTCTCCGGGCCGGGCCGGAAGCGGACAGACGCGCTCGGAGGAAACAAACCAGGCCGGAGAGATCATCCTCTCCGGCCTGGTCATTGTTGCGGGTGGGCCGCTGAGGCGGGAGCTGTTATGGCTTTTGCCGGTGGCTTGCGGCTGCCGGGTTAAATTAAAGTCGCGGCAGGTATCGCTCCAGTTCGTAATTGGTGACCTGGGAGCGGTACTGATCCCATTCCACGTGTTTGTTGGCCACGAATTTGGTGAAGATGTGCTCGCCCAGAGCCTCGCGGATGAGGGTGCTCTGTTCCAGGGTTTCCAGGGCTGTTTCCAAGGTGCCGGGCAAGCTGTCAATGCCTCGCGCCCGGCGCTGTCCGGCGGTCATGGTGTAGATGTCTTCCTCGACCGGATCGGGCAGGGTGTAGTTTTCCTCGATGCCCCTGAGGCCGGCGGCCAGCATGCAGGCAAAGGCCAGGTACGGGTTGCAGGCCGGGTCGGGCGAGCGCAGCTCGACGCGGGTCGCCGCTTCCTTGCCCGGTTTGTACATGGGCACGCGGACCAGGGTCGAGCGGTTGCGGCGGGCCCAGGCGATGTTGGTCGGGGCCTCGAAACCGGGCACAAGGCGTTTGTAGGAGTTGACCCACTGATTGGTCACGGCCGTGAATTCCTGGCAGTGCTTGAGCAGACCGGCGATGTAGGCCTTGGCCTCGCGGCTCAGGTGATGGTCGCCGTCGGCGTCGTAGAACAGGTTGCGGCCGTTTTTGAACAGGGACTGATGGACATGCATGCCGCTGCCGTTCTCGCCGTAGAGGGGCTTGGGCATGAAGGTCGCGTAGCAGCCATGCTGGCGGGCGATTTCCTTGACGACCACGCGGTAGGTGATGGCCGTGTCGGCCATTTTCAGGGCGTCGGCGTAGCGCAGGGCCAGTTCGTGCTGACTGGGCGCGACCTCGTGATGGCCGTATTCCACGGGAATGCCCATGGACCGCAGGCAGGAGATGATCTCGCGGCGGATGTCGCCGGCCAGATCCAGGGGCGGGGCATCGAAGTATCCGCCGGGGTCCAGAGGTTTGGGCGAGGTCGCGCTTTCGAACAGAAAAAATTCCAGCTCCGGCCCCACATAAAACGAGTATCCCTTGGACGCGGCGGCCTGCAGGTTGCGTTTCAGGCAGTAGCGGCTGTCTCCGGCAAAGGGCTGGCCGCTGGGCTCCAGGATGTCGCAGAACATGCGGGCCATGGGCGCACCGGTTTGCCGCCAGGTGATGAGCTGAAACGTGGCCGGGTCCGGAATGGCGATCATGTCGCTTTCTTCAATTCTGCAAAATCCTTCCAGCGAGGAACCGTCAAAGCCCATGCCTTCCTCAAAGGCGGCCTCCAGTTCGCCGGGCAGAACCTGAAAACTCTTCAAGGTGCCAAGCACGTCCACAAACCAGAATTGCACCAGGTCAATCTTGTGTTCGCGCACGGCCTTCACGACATCGTCGGAATTCTTGCAATTGAAAATGGGAAAGTCAGGCATGTCAGTCCTCCGCACAGGCGTTGTTTTTCCTGCTGCTAGCAAAGAGCCCGGCGGTTGTCTTGCTTGGGTTGGTGATTTGCAAAATTGGAAAGGGCGGGTCGAGACAGTCTTCGTCTCACCGGCAGCATGCGCTTGCGCTGGAGTTTAGCGCCATTGTCACGATGATCGTTCTCGCCACGAGGGCGGATTGCGCAGAAAGGCTTCGGCCGCGACGGCGGTCAGGGGCTTGCTGTAGATGTAGCCCTGGATTTCCTGACAATTGATGGAGCGCAGGAACTCCAGCTGTTCCGGGGTTTCGACACCTTCGGCGATGACCGTGAGCTGCATGCATGCGGCCATGGCGGTCATGGCTTTGACCAGGGATTGGTCGCTGGGGCTGCTTTCGATGCCGGAGACAAAGGACCGGTCGATTTTCAGACAATCTATCGGGAAATCTTTGATGCGGCTCAGGCTGGAATAGCCGGTGCCGAAGTCGTCAATGGCAACGCTGATGTTCATCAGTTTAACCTGTTGCAATATTGAAGCGAATTCGCTGAAATTGTCGGCCAGCAGCGTCTCGGTGATTTCAATCTCAAGCAAATGGGATTCCAAGCCTGTTTCAGCCAGCACCTCTTCAATTGTCGATATGAATTGCGGGTGGGCGAACTGCTTGACCGACACGTTGACGGAAATACGGGGGACGGTCAGGCCCTGGTCGATCCAAGCCTTCGCCTGAGTGCAGGCTGTGCGCAGCACCCAGGTTCCGATGGTGACGATCATGCCGTTTTCTTCGGCCACATCAATAAACTCCAAGGGGGAGACGTGTCCCAGTATTGTATTGCGCCACCGCAAGAGCGCTTCCAATCCGCTGATTTCACCGGTGCGTAAGTTCAGTTGGGGCTGATAATGTAATGAAAATTCCTGGCGACCTATGGCCTGCCGCAATTCACTTTCCAGGGTCAGGCGCTTGAGCGCTCGAATGTTCATGGACTGCTGATAAAAGGCAAAGGAGTTGTGATCGTTGCGTTTGGCGAAGTACATGGCCAAATCCGCATTTTTGAGCAGGTCTTCGTCGCTTTCTCCGTCTTCGGGGTAGATGGCGATGCCGATGCTGAGGGTGATCAGGAATTGATGCTGGTCCAAGGTCAGGGGTTGCCCGACCTTGTCGGCGATACGCTGGGCGACCAGCGCTGCGCCTCGTTCCGATTCGAGTTCCGGCAGGACAACGATAAATTCATCTCCTCCGAGCCTGGCCGCGATCCAGAGCCCAACCGTGTCCGATGCGCGAAGGCAGGCCACGATTCTTTCGGAAACGATCTTGAGCAGTTCGTCGCCGAGGGTATGGCCCAGGGAATCATTGATCCGTTTGAAATTATCGAGGTCAATAAAGAGCAGGGCTGTCTGGCACTGTTTGCGCTTGGCGTTCTCCAATGCCAGGGCAAGGCGATCGGATAACAATGCTCTGTTCGGCAGGCCCGTCAGACTGTCATAAAAAGCGAGTTGTTGCAGACGTCCCTTGACCTCTCTGGCCAATTCCCATTTGCGGGTCAGGGCATGGGCCAGTTGCAGGACCTCCATGTTGTCGAAGGGCTTTTTGATGATGAGCAGGCTGTCGGTTTCGCCGAGAATGCGGCGGATTTCCTGCCAGGAATAATCGGCATAGGCCGTACACAGCACGGTCTGCAGTTCCGGATCCGCCTGCCAGAGGCGCTGGATGGTTTCGATGCCGTCCCAGCCCGGCGGCATGCGCCCATCGACAAAGGCCAGAGCGTATGGACGCCCTGCGGCCAGGGCGTGCTCAACCATGGTCAGGCCCTCTGCGCCTTGGGATGCAAAATCAAGTTCGAATGTCATGGGCGCGCTGGTCGGCTTTTCAGAGCCGAACAGGGCGGCTTCCATGTCGTCAAGAGCGGGATCGTCGCTGGCGGGAGGGGACAGGATTTTGGCAAAGTCCTGATGGATTGAGTGGTTATCGTCGATGACGAGAATGCGATACTGACATTTTGCGAAGGTCATGTCTGATCTCCGGGATTGATGGGGATTTCCAGCGTAAAGGTCGCGCCAAGGCCGGGGCCGTCGCTGTCGACGGTTAGCCTGCCTCCAAGGTCGCGCGCGGCCAGAGCGCCGCTGTGCAGGCCAAAACCATGTCCGTTTGAGCGGGTGGTGAAACCGTGTTGAAAGATGCGGATCATGTTGTCGGGCGGGATGCCGATGCCGGTGTCCTTGACCTGGAAAGCCACTCGGTCATGATTCATAGTGAAGATCCGCAA
Organism: uncultured Desulfovibrionaceae bacterium; assembly: GCA_964651415.1. Lineage (GTDB taxonomy): Bacteria > Desulfobacterota > Desulfovibrionia > Desulfovibrionales > Desulfomicrobiaceae > Desulfomicrobium. The sequence goes on along the minus strand of CAZYZA010000041.1, from coordinate 24,260 downwards.
AGTGATGACCCTGTTTCCCCTGTTTTCCGTGCAGGCGTGTTTGGCGTTATTGATCAGGTTCAGCAGAATCTGCAGCACTTTGTGTTTGTCGGTCGTGATGGGCGGTACGCTTTCGAAGTCACGAACCGTTGTCACCCCGTGTCGGACCAAATCTCCAGAATTGAGGGCCAGCGCATCTTCCATGAGTCTTTCGGTCGCATAGGTTTCCAGCACGCCGGAAATGCGTCCGAAAGTTTGCTGCATGGTAACGACTTCTTTGATGTGCTCGATCTTATTGTGCAGGGACTCCACCTCGGCCAGCATGGCCCGGTGCTCCTTGTGCAAGGTGGCGGACAGCGAGTCGAGATAGGCCGGGATCTGTCTGCCGCGGGAGTCCTCGGTGACGAAATGGGCCAGGTCGCCTTCGGGGCGGTCGAGGAGTTGCGCGACCTTGCCCACGTTTTCGACCCGGGACCGGCGAATCTGGTCCATGAGCAGATTGCAGGACACGTTGACGCTGTTCAGGACATTGCCGATGTTGTGCAGCACCCCGGTGGCAACCTCGGCCATGCCGGCGGCACGGGACATCTCCAGCAGCGAGTCCTGAGCTTCAGCCAGCCGGCTCAGCGCCTGCTCCTTGGCCGCGACCTGGTCCATGAGTTCCATGGTCCTTTCCTCGACCCGGTGCTCCAGGGTGGCCTTGGCCTCCAGCAGGGCTTCCTGGGCCCGCTGGCGGGAAACGGCCGCACCGAACATATCGGCTGCGGTGCGCAGACTGTCCTGTTCGGACTCGGTCCAGATCCGTTCCCGGACGCCATCACCCAGACAGATGCTGCCCCACCAGTTTTTGTCGGAAAAAATAGGAATGACGACAACGGACAATATCCCGTGCTCCATGACGACCTCTTTTTCTGGCAGATCCATGGAGTCAACCGGCCCGGCGACGATCTGATTGCTCCAGAGCTGGTTACCCAGGGCGTCCTGTCCGGAAAAGGGGCGATAGATAGCCTGCATGCGTGGGTTATTATTGAACAGCTTGGCATCCGTTCGGCCCCACTCATATCGCAGGCAGCCGTAAAGCGCTCCTGCTTCATCGGTACGATGCTCAAAAAGCGCGGCCTGGCGGGCATTTGCAGCCTGCCCGATTTTGGCCAGGACATCCTGGACGACTGGTTCCCAGTGACTGCTGTGCAGAAATTGCTGGGCCGCATAGCGGACGCTTTCCAGAATTCTGTCCCGGCGCAGCAGACCTTCGGTCATGAGATTGACCGATACGGCCAGACTGCCCAGTTCATCCCGGCGGGTGGTTTCAGCCCGCACGGCCAGATTGCCACCGGCGATCTGGTGCACGACCTGGCGCAGGCGGACAATGGGTTTGACCAGTTGGTGGGCATAGGCCAGGCAGACGACCAGGCTGAAGACCGCGCAGCCGATCCCCAGCCAGAGGGTCCGGCGGTATAGGACGGCCACGCTGTGGTCAAATTGCTGCAGGCTCAGGCCGACATGAATCCATCCCCACTCGATGCCGGAGTAATCAAACGGCTGGGCATGATGAAAGACCCGTTTGTTCAGGCTGGGGACCGATACAATGTGGCCTGAGGGTCGACGTTCTGCGGGGCGCCAGAATGGTTCGATTTCCGATTCAACCTTCCACCCTGTCTGTTGGCTGATCAGGGCAAAGCCGTCATTTTTCATGATGATCAGGAATTCCAATTCAGCGTCGCCGGCCAGCAGGGTCTGGCTGGCGCTGACCAAACTGGCGAAATCCTCGTTGATGGCTGCTCCGGCGGTCACGTCGCGCAGGGAGACGGCCACGCTGTTTGCCTTGGAATCCAGGTTTTTTAAAAATGTCGCTTTTTGCTGCGGGATGGTGACCAAAACAAAGATGCCCAAGGTGCCGACAGCGATGAACCAGGAAATCAGGGCGATGCGCAGCGCGATGCCCATGGAGGCGATGGAGATATGCCTGCGTCGCATCTGATTATGCGTTCCGAGGAGCATTGGTTTTGGGCGTTGCCCGGGATTCAACGAGGGGATTCGATCGGACAAACAGTCGGACTGCATCAGTATGTCCAGGCCGACAGGTGACAATTTGGTCCACTTCGAATTCGAAAAACAGCGCCTTTTGCTGTCCGGAGTCCGGCCGGCTGAGCTCCCCCACGGCATCGCCCGCATCCTTCCTGTAGTTCGGAGATGACCCCGCAAAGGGGGTGAGGCGGACAAGACTGCCGGTCATGGGGGCGGCGGTGACGGCCTGCAGGTTGCTTTGCGGCGAGTGGCCCATGACCATCAATGTGCCGCAGCGTGGCGAGAAAAGCACCTCCACATGCGTCTGCCGCTGGTGACCGGAAATCACGGCTGGCCGTCTCCTTCGATACTTTTTTTCAATGCGGGCGCGTATTTCCGCAGGAATGACAAGGTTGGTTCCAGGACGGCTGCCGGTTGTTTCACCATGCGTGAACTTTGGAATACAGTCAGGACCTGCTGGCCTCCTGGCGTGGCATGCAGGTTGAGGAGAGCCTTTTCCATGGTGTCACGCGACTGTCCCTGCCAGGACGGGCGGAAAAGGAAACATGACGTGATAAGCGGCGGTGATTCCATGATGATGATCAAGTCGTGGAGCAGCTGGGGATTGAGTTCGCCAGCCACGTTCAAGGCGTCAACGGTCAAGACGGCGGCGTCGGTTTGCCGGAAAAAGACCTGCAGCACACCTTTGGACAGTTTGTCCGGGCTGGTAACTTCCGCCAGCCAGGAAGAGGAAACCGCCTGGACATGATCCAGCAGTTGCGAGTCGAGCCATGTCCTGGCCAGCGCCATGTAATGCCCTTGTGGAACGGCTACGGACCGATTTTTGAGTCCGTCCAGGCCGGTGATGCCGCTGTCCCGGTGAACCACGACGGCGTAGCGCGTTTCAAAGCCGCTTTCCGTTGCCGGCAGATAGATCGCGTCCGGCTGCAGCCTCAGTTGCATCAGCTCTTCGGATGTGATCACCACTGCATCCAGGCGGTCTTCATCAAGGTCGTGTTGCATTTCTGACGGGGAATCAACAATGCGCACTTCGACCGATTCGTGAATGCTGCTTTCCTGGCCAACGGTTTGAACCCAGACTTTGAGGGCGGACTGCGCGTCATTGTGGTTGAAGTTGGGGATGGCCAGCCTTGAGACGCCCAGATTGAAAAAAGAGTTGTCGGTCCGTGAAGCCTCGCTGGTCGTGCTGAAGGAGAAAAGGATTGCAACGAGAAAAAGCAAGACCGGTCTATAGATGTTCATATGGAAGCCGGACACGGTCACGTGGGGCATGCGTCCATTCTGATGACCGGTGGGTGTTGCCGGGGCGGTCGGTATGTCGACGAGGGTGACGGACGTCATTTTCCCGCCAGCATGTGCAGCACTTCGCCACCGACAATCAGGTCAAGCCTGGATTGCAGGGCGAGGTGGTCGTAGCGGGCCTTGTAATGCTGGGCCGACATCAGGGCTTCCATCAGTTGCGCCTGGATGACTTTTTCGGTTTCGACCAGGCCGTGCTGATAGGCCCTGGTGTTCAGGTCCCGGTTTTCGACAGAGGCGTCCATGGCGTCCAGGGTGGCCTGGTGGGCTTTTTCGGCAGCGGCCAGGGACAAAAAGATGTCCCGGACCTGCAGGCCCAGGCCTTCCTGGAGCAGGATTTTCTCTTCCTGGATTTTGGCCGCCCTGGCTCGGGCTTCGGCCACCCGGTTCGTGGTCAGGAAGCCGTCGAAAAGGGGGATTTCAATGCCCAGGCCCACGGACCAGCCTTCTTTATTGGGGTCCGTGGCCAGGCCGGCGTCGTAGTCGTTCCACCATTTGTGCAGTTCGCCGGTCAGCGCGACCTTGGGAAAATGACCGCTCCGGGCCGTGCGCACCGCGCCGTCAGCCGCCCGGATGCCGGCCTCAATCTTGGCCCAGTCCGGGTTGAACTGGTAGGTGGAGCCGATCATACTGTCCAGGGACGCGGCAAAGGGATGGAAGGGCATGTCCCGGTCCACGGGGCGGATGCTGGCGTTCCAGGGCAGGCCCATGGTGTTGGCCAGGGCCGCCTGGGACATGAGTTCGTTTTTTTCCAGCAGGGCGACCATGGCCCGCAAGGATTCGACCATGACCTTGTTGTCCAGCCAGTCGGTCTTTTTGACCTGGCCGCCGCCTTCCTTGTACATGGCCTCGGTCAGGTTGAGGGTGGCTTCCATGCGGGCCAGGGTGTCCGCGCCGACCTGAAAGATCTGACCGGCCAGGACGGCCCCGTAATAATAGCGCTTCACGCTGTCGATGATTTCCAGATCCGTGCGGCGGGCATCCTGCTTCATCATCTCGACATAAGCCTGGGCCTGTTCGTCATGGCCTCTGCGCATGCCGCCGTCATACAACAGCCACTGGGCCTGCAACGAGGCGAGATAGGAGTCTTCATCCATGATTTTGACGTCCTGGGCCGGGATTTCGAGATTCTGGGCGGGGACAGGCAGTGCGGTCAAAGGCACGGTGCCCATGGGCGTGTTGAGGGGGATGCTCGTCCCCGGCGGCAAGGGAATTGATTGGGCGGGAAGAGAAAAGGAATTGGCCGGAAAGAGGAAGTTGGCCGCCTCGTCCTTGCGTTGATAACTGCCGCGTATCGAGAGCTGTGGCCAGTAGGCGGACAGGGCCTGCTTGTGCTGGGCTTCGGCCATGGCCACGGCAAAGCGGGAGGCCGGGCGGCGACGGTTGTTGTCCAGGGCCGTTTGGATGGCTTCGTCAAGGCCTATCGCAGGGATCAGAGGACGGGATAGGTTCGTCATGGCCAGGGTTGGGCCGGCAATGATCATAATCAGGATTGAAAGTGCCGCGACAATCGGGGCAGTCCTGGTGCAGCCTCTGATTTTCATGAGTTCTCCATGGGACGCGGGTCTGTGCCATGCGCTGGATTCATTGCAAACTTACTCTCGCAGTGCATTGTAGGCGTCAATCAGGCGCAGGGCGGGAGAAAGGTCGGATTTGGGCACCACGGCAAGACCGTCAGCGCCAAAAATGTTCATGAGCTGCTGGCCTGCAGGGTGTTTATTAAGGTTCAGCATTTCAGTCATGATGTTCTTCGTGACCGTCGCGTTATAGTCGGCCCGAAAGGCATAGACTACGGGGATCAGCAGTTCTGATTCCGCCAGGACGACCAGTTGTTGAGCGACTTGCGGGTTGAGTTCGCTCATGGTCATGAACCCGCTTCGCGTAACCAGGCAGGCCTCGGCCTGGCGAAAAAAAACAGGCAGGATGACGTTGGCCAACTTTGTGTCTTCGGTGATCTTGCCGAAAAGGTCGGAGGCCGTTTTATGCGTGTGTTGGTGCAAATGAACGTCAAGCCAGAGCGGGGCCAGGCAGTTGCGCGAGGCTGAATGGATGAGCAGATGGCGACCGCGAAGATTGCTCAGGGAATTGGACGGACTGTCGCGATGGGCCAGGAGCACATACTGCTCTCCAACATGGTCGGCGATTGCGGCGGTCAAAAAGGGGTCAAAGTCCACTTCATGACGGACCTGATGGTATTCATAGAGTGTCACGGCCGCTCCGTCCAATTCGTGTTCAACTATGGCGTGCTGAAGTGATTGAGAGTCGTCGAAAACCACGGGAAGGACTTCAAGAGGGAGACCGCGCTCATTGGCGATCATGTTCACCCAGGTTCTGATGGCAGCGCGGGCGTCGTTCTCATTGACCTCGGACAAGAGTACCTTGGAGAATCCGTAGCGGTACAAAGACTCCGCCTGCGAGCTGACTGTGGTTGACAATCCAAGCAGCAGCGTGAGCAGGGCAGCCCGTAGGATCTTGGAAGTACGTGGGGCAATCGGATGGCGGAAAGGCCCGGCGGGGTCAGGTTCGGTCATGGCATTCCAGGGTTTTGTTGCGAATGAGAAGACTGCCTTCCCTTGTGTCAATGTGAAATTGTCCTGCTTCTATGTCCGGGGCCGTGCACCCTGATGCCGAATGTGACGCTCTTGGCGTTGCAGGGCAAGCCATGGGGATCGATATATGTTGAGTATCATTAATGCAAGTCGCGGGAGCGAAGGCGACGTCAAGTTTTGAAGCTAGTGTCCCTGCTGTGATATGGCTTGTCCGCAATGTGGCATGCGGTGAAAGGCCTTGCGGCATGTCCTGATTAGGCGGGAGGAAGGTTTTGCGTCGCTGGCGAGGGCAATTTGCAGGAAAGGGCCGGGTTTTGTGCTGCCGCGATGCTGTTTGAGGATGCAACCGGCTCAATCTCGGGTCGAACGTTTGAAAAAGCTCCGGATGTTCTGTGACCTATCCGTTCACAGATACGGCGTGAACAGCCAGAAAAAGGCGTCGCGCAGGCGGGTCGGCAGAGAGCGGGATTGCAGCTCCCGCCGGGTTACGGGCCTGCTGGCGGCCATGACGGTGTCGAAGTGGCGGGTCAGGGTGTCGGACAGTTGCTGGTCCAGGACTTCCAGGGTCAGTTCGAAGTTCAGGCGCAGGCTGCGACAGTCAAGGTTGGCCGAACCCAGATGGACGTAACAGTCGTCAATCAGCAGCAGCTTGGTGTGCGCGAACGGGGCCGGTTGATAGACGACGCGGACTCCGGCCCGCAACAGGTCGTCGAGGATGTGCTGCGTGGCCCAGTGGACAAAGGGTAGATTGTTGCGCCCCGGCAGAATGATTTCGACCGTCACTCCCCGGTATCTGGCTGATTTGAGGGCAAAGAGCAGCGACCGGGGCGGCAGGAAATAGGGCGTCATGATGCGGATGGACGTCCGCGCCGCAGAGACGACGCCGGTCAGCAGGGTCTTGAGCGGCTCGTGGGTCTGGTCCGGCCCGTCGATCACGGAACGGCACAGACAGTCGCCGGTCGGTTCCGTGTCTGTTGTCGGCAGGGTGATGCGTTCCTTGGTGGCAAAGAGCCAGTCGTCGACAAAGGTTTCCTGCAATTGGTCGACAATGGGGCCGCGCAGGATGAAATGCATGTCGGTGATGGGCCAGACCGGTTTGGCGTCAAGGATGTGCTTTTGGCTGATATTCATGCCGCCGGTAAAGGCCAGGCTGCCGTCGACGACCAGGATTTTGCGATGGTTGCGCAGGTTGACATGCAGTTCCGGCGGAAAAAGTTTGGGCGGAATGAAAAGTGCGGTGGGCACTCCTTTTTTTCTGAGCAGGCGAGAGGCCAGGGGCCAGGAATACTTCTCGCCCAGGCCGTCGACCAGGACCCGGACTTCCACCCCCCGGTTCACGGCTTGGCTCAGGGCGTCGATGAACTGGAGGCCGAGCTTGTCCGTGTCCAGGATGTAGGTCGCCAGGTAAACGGAGTGGGTGGCCTGGTAGATGGCCTGGAGCATCAGGGGGTATGCTTCGTCGCCGTTGAACAGGGGCTCGACGCAGTTGCCGCCGACCAGGGGGGAGCCGAGGACGTTGCGTCCCACGGTTTCCAGCTGCCTGAACGAACGGTGCAGCACTGTCGGGCTGATGGTCGCGCTGGGTGTCAGGGGCGGTTGGTTGTCATGGCCGGGCAGAAGATTGATTTCCCGGCGCATGCGGGAGGCGCTGCGTCGGACCCGGTTCACGCCGAACAGGATGTAGAGCAGCGGACCGGCCAGGGGAAACATCAGGCAGACCGCGACCCAGCCCAGGGCTGAGCGGGAGTCGCTCTTGCGCAACAGGGCGTGGCCCGCCGCGCCCAGGGCCAGAATGGTCAGAATCAGAAAACCAAGCCAGCTCAGAATGATCATGCCCATGGTTTGTTACGAGGTCGGCGGAAATCAGGACCGCTTGGCCCGCTCGGTCTGGTCCGGTGGAGTCGTGCATTCCACCGGATCGCCCAGGCAGGAATTGAAGATATCCAGGATGGCCTTGTCCAGGTAGGTTTCCTCCTTGTAGGTCAGAAAGGCGGAGTTGAAGGCCTTGGTCACGGCCGTGATCTTGTGGTAGGCCCGGTTCAGTCCTTCGCCGTAGGCGCGCAGGGACTGATTGGCGGATTGCCAGGCTTCCAAGGCCTCGGCGTCCAGATTGACGGTTGCCTGCAGGGCTTCCATGGCTTCCACTTCTTCCAGGATGCCGTCGTTGGCGTTGACGATGTGCATGAGGTGGGTGTTGAGATAATGGCACATGCCTCCGGCCGCGTTGCGCAGCACCCGGTTGCGCTGATCTTCCAGGGCCTGGGTGATGTTGTGGGCAATGCCCTCGTAGTAGAGCAGATAGCCGGACTCGTCGGTTTTGGCCCGGGCCGTGATGGCGACCTCGATGGATCGGCCGTCGCGCAGCCGGAAGCGGACATGCTTGTCGGTGACAAAGCCTTCTTCGTTGATCTGGGCCAGCAGGTCGGCCCGCTCGGACAGGTTCTCGTATAGATTCTTGAGATTGCCGTGCTGAATCGCTTCTTCCCGGCTGGCAAAGCCGAGCATCTGGATGCCCGCGTCGTTGATGTCGATGAAGCGGCCGTCCGGGGTCACGGAGTAGGCCATGTCCTTGGTGCTCTGGAAAAAGTCGCGGTATTTTTCTTCGCTGCGGGTCAGGGCGTCCAGGGCTTCCTTCTGCTCGGTGATGTCGCGGATGACATGGTCGATGCGGCGGATGGAGCGGACCGTGCAATACACGAGGTGTCCTTCGTCGTGGACCCATTTGATGCGGCCGTTGCTGCTGATGATGCGGTACTGCATCTCGCCGAATTCCTCTTCCATCAGGCTGTGATAGAAGTCCCGTACGGCTTCGCGATCGTCGGGATGCACAAAGTGCATCAGCTGCATCTCGCCGGCGTTGAAGGCCCGGCGGGGAATGCCGTACAGGGCTTCGGCCGCGGGGTTGATCGCGATGATGGAATGATCCGTGGCCGAAAGCGAGACGACCACGTCGTTCATGGCGTGCAGAATGCTTTCCAGCCGGTCTTTGACCTGCTGCAGTTCGATGCGGGTCTTGCGTCGCTCCGTGATGTCGGTGATGGCCGCCAGGATGGCCGGACCGCCGCAGTCGATGACGGTCAGTTTCATTTCAACGATGGCGTCGTCGTCTGGGCGGGGGATGGTGAACTCGACCCGGTCCGACAGCTCCGGCGTGTAGAGCTTGGCCACGCAGTGGCGCACCACGCGGTCCTGGTCCTCCGGGGCGATGAGGTCGGCGAAGGGTAACCCGAGAATCTGGTCCGGGCTGCGGCGAACAATCTCGCAGAAGGCCGCGTTGCTGAAAACAATCGCGCTTTCCCTGATGATCAGCACGCCGTCGTTGATGTGCTTGACAATGCCTTGATAGTCGATGCTCTGGCTGCACACGTTGAGCAGATTGGCATCTTCGTAACTTGATCCGCGCATGATTCCTGACTCCTGATTTCCGGACGCCCGTGCCGCCACCGGCGCTGTGGGCGAATGATACAGACATAGACCTCCACAGGGCCAGAGTTTTTTTGGCCGCGGGCGGAGCGGGGGCCTGGTTGGACTGCCTGCGCCGGGAGTTACGGGTTTTGCGGACGCCTTCTGGTCCAGGTCCGGATGGCTGCGTAGAGGGCTTCCGGTGTGATCGGCTTGACGAGGTGGTCGTTCATGCCGGCCAGCAGGCTCTTGGCCCTGTCTTCGGCCATGGCGTGGGCGGTCATGGCGATGATGGGCAGGGTCTGGAAGCGTTCCATCCGCCGGATGAGGCGGGTTGCTTCCAGACCGTCCATTTCGGGCATCTGAATGTCCATCAGCACCAGATCGAACGGGCCGTTCTGGACCAGCATATCGATGGCGACCTGGCCGTTGGCGGCCATTTCAACCGAAAGTCCGGCCCGCAGCAGCAGCTGTTGGGCCGCAAACTGGTTGATGGGATTGTCCTCGGCCACCAGGATGCGCAGCCCGGCGATGTTTGCCGCCGGATTGACGGATTGGGGCGGCGGCGCTGTGGGCGGATGCGCACTGTCCCGGTCCAGCATGGCCTCCAGCACATGCAGCAAGGCGTCGCGCACCAACGGTTTGACGATAACGGCTGTTTTCGGGTCCTCGCGGTATTCCGGGATCGCGTCCGCGTCCTGATGCCGCGTCAGGACAAGAACCGCGTCGGGTGCGAATCGGTCGCGGACCCGGCGGGCATGATCCTCGTCGATCGCCCATGCGTCCAGCACCAGCAGGTCGTAGGGGCTCGCCTGTTCCAGCCCTTGCTGCAGCAGGGACGTGAGCTGCTCGGATTGACCGGCGGCATCGGTCGTGGCGTGATGAGCGCTCAGCAAGTTGCACAGGTACTCTCGGAGGATCGGGTCGGCTTCCATGACCAGGGCGCGCCGACCGGCGAAGCTCCGGGCCCGACGTTGGCTTTGGACCAGGGGCTGCGGGCTGTATCCGAAATTGGCGGTGAAGTGAAATTCACTGCCTTGACCCGGGCTGCTGGTGAGCCAGATGGTCCCGCCCATCAGTTCGACCAGCCGTCGGCTGATGGCCAGACCAAGGCCGGTCCCGCCATACCTGCGGGTGATGGAGCCGTCGGCCTGGGAAAAGGACTCGAACAAGTTGTCCTGCTGGCGGGGGTCAATGCCGATGCCGGTGTCGGCAACGCAAAAATGCAGATCTGCCGCCGATGCGTCGCGATGCCGGACGTCAACACCGACCGTAATGCGGCCCTGCTCCGTGAACTTGGTGGCGTTGCCGATCAGGTTGAGCAGGATCTGGCTCAGGCGCAACGGGTCGCCTTCAAGGTAATACGGTACATCATCATTGATGAGGATGTGCAGTTTGAGGTTCTTCTCCGTGATCCTGGCCGCCGTCATGTTGACCACATTTTGCAGGAGGCGGTCCAGGTGGAACGTCTTGTGCTCCAGTTCCATGCGACCGGCTTCGATTTTGGAGAAATCAAGGATGTCGTTGAGAATTTCCAACAGGGTCTGGGCGGAAAAGATGATCTTTTCGATATAATCCTGCTGCAGCTGATCCGTTGTCCGGTCCAGGGCCAGGTGGCTCATGCTGATGATGCCGTTCATGGGCGTGCGTATCTCATGGCTCATGCGGGCCAGGAACTCGCTCTTGGCCGTATTGGCGGCTTCGGCCTGGTCCATGGCTTCCTTGAGCTGGGCCGTGCGTTCGGCGACCAGGTCTTCAAGATGGTTTTGATAGCGAAGCAGGTCGTGCCGGGCTTTTTGCAGGCCTTGCAGCATCAGCAGCATGTTCTGGCCAAGGAGATCCTGGCTTGATCGCGGGGTCACGGCCAGATCAAGTTCCCCTTTGCCCACGGCCTGGGCCGCATCGACCATGTATTGCAGGTATCCGGCCATGTCCCGGAAGGCCCTTTCGGCCTCGGTCAGCTGGGCGGTGATGCGGTCAAAGGCCCGGGCCATCTGACCCACCTCGTCCTTGAGGTCCAGGTGCAGGGGGCTGGCCGATACCGTGAAAAAGGAACGGGGATTGCCGGCGGCCATGGCGGCCAGGTTGTCGGTCAGCGTGCGCAGATCCTGGTCGGCAATGAGCTGGGACGTGCGCATGACCTTGCGGAGCGGCAGGGTGATGCGCTTGGCGACCGAGAAGCCGAGGATGACTGCGCAGGCCACGGCCGCGACCATGCCCAGGGCCAGTTCGACGATGGATCGGTGCATGAATTGCTGCGCTTCAAGGTTGTGCTCGTCGAGCCGGCGCTGAAAGGTCGCATCCAGGGCCGTGACCGCGTTGTCGACCTGTTCGTGCAGTTCGTTGTTCATGGCGTGAATCACGGCGGCGACGGCCTTGTTGGTGGTGCCGATTTCTTGAAATGCCTTGTAAAAGTTCTCCACGGCCAGCCCCGCTTCACGGGCCTGGAGCTGATTGTGGGCTTCGGGGAAGGCCTGTTCCAGGGCATAGAACGTGACCTTGCACTGCGCCACCGCCCTGCGCATCAGCACGGCGTAGCGTTCGTCCCGGGTCCTGCTGTATTCCGATGCGTGCAGCAGCATCTGCGAGAACACGTGCTGCGCGTTGCCGAAGCCCAGGAAGACGCGGGGATCTTTCTGGGCGTCGATGTTGACGCGCATGGCGCTCAGGGCGTTGTCCACGGCAAAGCGGGAAATCAGCAATGCCCCGAGCTCGATATCCTCCTGTCGGCGGACCAGACGCACAAGTTCTTGAAATGCTTCTTCATAGGCGTCAATGGCCAGGTCGATGTCCGTCCAAAGCCGGTGATGGGGATGGCCGGTGTCAAGATTCGGGCCGATCATGCTTTTCAGCGTGCCGTGGGTTTCCATGAACAGATTGAACGCGTCGGTGGATCTTGATTCCATGAACCAGCGGGCTTGATGGCTGAGTTGGCGGGTTTTTTCGGTGATGGCCGTGCCGTGGGTCATCTCTGTGGCAATGGAAATGGTCAGGTCGTCGAGGGCGGCCGTGATGTGGGCCAGCCGGGACAACGCCAGCAGGCCCACGGCGGCAAAAAGGACGCAGATGAGGAGGTAGCCCAGTCCGATTTTGCGGCCGATGCTGTTCTGAATCATGCGCGTCCCTTGTTAATTGCCGCCGCAAAACATGGCCGGCTCGAACCATGAGCGCAGGCCCGCCTGCAATCCGTCGGCCGCGTTCTGCGGGGAAGCGTTGCCATTGATGATGGCCAGGACCGCGTCCTGCGTCAGGTCATATCCCGATGGCGAACCCTCGCGCAATCGCTCCCAGACGAATCGGATGTCCGTCTCCCTGTCCTGATTGAGGGCCAGAAACTGGGCCGCGTGGCTGTTGGACAACAGTGGCAGCTTTTCATGCATGGGAAAAAAACCGGGCAACTCATCGGCCATGAGCTGTCCGAATCGAGGCTGACACAGCCAGGTCAGCAGCTTTCTGGCGGCTTCCTTGTGCCGCGACGCGCTGTTCAGGCCCACGCCCGCGTCAAGGTGAAAGGTCAGCCGTGACGGCGAACCGGCCGGTGGCGGAGGGGCGAACACTCCCCAGGCAAAAGACCGGGCATGCTGTTCAAAAAACGGAATGTCCCAGGAGCCGCCAAACCACATGGCGGCCTTGCCCTGGGCAAAAAGCTGCAGGCTGTCGCCGTATCCCAGCAGGCGCTGATTGGGGGGCAGGAAGGGACGCAGCGAAAGCACGGCGGCGAAGGTCCGGACCATGTGCGTGTCGTTGAAGCACCGTATTCCGCTGAGATATTCGTTTCTGCCGGTTTTGCCGCCGAGAAAATTGGGAGCGATGGAGTACAGGACGAGCTCGTTCAGGGTCCAGGCGTCACCGCTGGCATTGGCAAAGGCGATGATCCCTGCCCGGTGTATGGTCTGAGCGGCGGCGAGAAGTTCTTCCCAGGTCCGGGGGATGGCCAGATCCAGGCGCTCGAAGATATCCTGGTTGTAGTAGACGCCGTGGGACGTGGCGATCATGGGCACGCCGTAGACCGTCTGGTCATGGGTCCACGGGTCGCACGTGGCCGGTGGGAAATTTTCACGCAACCCGGGAAGATCGGTCAGCGGCTCCAGAAAACCCTGCTCAAAAAGATCTTTGGATACGGCGTAGGATCGAAGGTAAAAGACATCCGGGGCCGTGCCGCCTTTGAGCTGGGCTTTGATCACCGCATCGTATTCCGTGGCGGGAGTCGGATCGAACACAACCTGAATCTCCGGATGTTCCATGGTGAACCGGGCCAGCAGGGAGCGCATCTGACTGATGTCTTCAGTCCGCCACGATCCCATGGTCAGCTTGACGTGCTGGCCCCGGGCATTCACGGCCAGGGAGAGCAGGGCGAAGAGCAGGATGCAGGACAGATGCTTCATGGAATCCCTCCGTGAACATCGGGGCAAATGGGGTCATCGCAAAAAGTCTACAACAGGCCCTGTGGTTAATCCAGCCCGGAGTGGGATCGGGGCCGGTAAATTTTGTTTGCGGGCATTGGGTGCAATCTATAATAGCTTGGGCCTCTGTGTGAAGTTGTTACGTCAAGATGAAGTGAGGATCGGTTGTGACCAAGCCAAAAAGGGTGACCTTGTTCATCCAGTGTATCGTGGATTCCTGTTTTCCCCATGTGGCCGAGGCCATGGTCAAGGTGCTGGAGAAGCAGGGCGTTGAGCTGAACTATCCGCCGGAGCAGACCTGTTGCGGACAACCGGCCTTCAATGCCGGTTACCGGCAGGAGGCCAGGAAGCTGGCCGCGCGTTTTCTGGACGTCTTTGACGACGCGGAAATGATCGTCTGTCCGTCCGGATCCTGCGTGAACATGGTGCGCCATCACTATCTGGAATTGTTCGACCGTCAGCCCAAGATGCTGGACCGGGTTGAAAAGATCGCGGCCCGGACCTTTGAGTTCACGGAGTTTCTGGTCGACGTGCTGGGCGTGACCGATGTCGGCGCGACATGGAACGGTCAGGTGACCTACCACGATTCCTGCCATCTGCTGCGGGGCCTGGAGGTGTGCGACCAGCCGCGCAGACTGCTGGCCGCAGTGCACGGGCTGACCCTGACCGAGATGACCCGGTCGGACGAGTGCTGCGGCTTCGGCGGTACATTCTCCGTCAAGTATCCGGAAATTTCCGAGGCATTGCTCGAAACCAAGCTGGCCAACATCGAGGCCACGGGCGCGGGCACGGTCGTCGGTTGCGACATGGGTTGCCTCATGCACATGCAGGGCATGATTCAGCGTCGCGGCCTGCCCATCCAGACCCGCCATATCGCCGAAATTCTGGCCGCCGAGGAGGTGTCATGCTGAATCAGGACCCACAGCGTTACCAAGAGCTTGCCGCCAAGGCCGTGGTCGACAGCCAGCTGCACAAGGCTCTGGGCATGATGCGCGACAAGGTCGGCCGCAACGCCCGCAATCTTTATCACCAGATCAGCGCGGGCAGTGATCCCCGTGCGCGGGCCAAGGCTGTGCGGGCCAAAATTGTCGACAATCTGGATGTCGTGCTGGAAACCCTGGCCGCCCGCATCCGGGGTCGGGGCGGGCAGGTTCATTTCGCCCCGACGGCCGAGGACGCCGTGAAGTACTGTCTGGATGTGGCCGGGCGTCATCAGGTGCGGCGCGTGGTCAAGGGCAAGTCCATGCTCAGCGAGGAGATCGGGTTGAATCAGGCCCTGGAGCAGGCCGGGATCGAGACCGTGGAAACCGATCTGGGCGAATATATTGTTCAGCTCAAGGGCGAGGCGCCGTCGCACATCATTGCTCCGGCCATCCATTACACCCGCGATCAGGTCGGAGA
Organism: uncultured Desulfovibrionaceae bacterium; assembly: GCA_964651415.1. GTDB lineage: Bacteria > Desulfobacterota > Desulfovibrionia > Desulfovibrionales > Desulfomicrobiaceae > Desulfomicrobium. The sequence goes on along the minus strand of CAZYZA010000041.1, from coordinate 9,199 downwards.
GCTGTTTGCCGAAAAATTGGGACAGCCGTACACCAACGATCCCCCGACCCTGACGGCCATGGCCCGCAAGGCCCTGCGCGAAAAAATGCTGACCGCGGACATGGGCATTTCCGGCGGCAACACGGCCTGCGCCGAAACCGGACATGTGACCATTGTCTCCAACGAGGGCAACATCCGCATGTCTTCGACCATGCCCAGGGTGCACATCGTGCTGCTGGGCATTGAAAAGGTCGCGGCCACCCTGGAGGATCACGACATCCTCTTGCGCATGCTGACCAGGGCTGCGGCCGGGCAGAAAATTTCGACCTATATCAGCTATATCGGCGGACCACGTCTGCCGGACGAACCTGACGGCCCCGAGGAATTTCACCTCGTGCTGGTCGACAACGGCCGCACCCCTATCCTGGGCGATCCGGATTTCCGGGAGGTCCTGCACTGCATCCGCTGCGGCTGCTGCCTGAACGTCTGTCCGGTTTATCTGCGCATCGGCGGGCACAGCTACGGCGCTCCCTACTGCGGTCCCATCGGCGCGGTTTTCACCCCGCTGACCCAGGGCATCAATCAATGCCACCATCTCTGTCAGGGCGAGACCTTGTGCGGGGCGTGCAAGGATGTCTGTCCGGTGGGCAATGACCTGCCGCGCATGCTGTCCCTGCTGCGGTCCAAACTGGCCGACGGCGACCCGCGCTGGAACGTGGCTCCCCAGAGCCGGCGGGACAAGGCGGCGTTCAGGATCTGGGCCTGGATCATGGGCAACCGGAAAATATTGGACATGGCCTGCGCCATTGGCCGGCTTGGGCAGAAACTCTTGACCCGGCCGTCAGGATGGATTCGCCGCCTGCCCGGCCCTTTGTCCGGCTGGACCCGTGGTCGTGACTTTCCGCCTCTGGCGCAGGAGAGCTTCAAGCAGCAGTGGCAGCGGACGCGAGGAGGACGGAAATGAGCACGGTGACAGAACGTATTCGCAAGGCCCTGCGCTTGCCCCAGGGCGGAGTGGATCAGGACACGCGGGTCAAAACGGTTTTTGCCAAGACATGCGGTTGGTCTGATCCGGTGGACCCGGTTGGCCCGGACGCCCTGCCGGAACTGCTGGCCTCCATCAGGACTGAGGCCGCGCATCTGAATCTGCAGGTCCATGAATGTACTGATCCGGTGGAGTGCGCCCGTGAGCTGGCCGCTCTGGTTCGGGATCGACGTCCTGAATGGGGGACGCGGCGTCGGATCATGTGCTGGAACGATCCCGTGCTCAAGACGCTGAAACTCGAAGATCTGTTGGCGGATTCAGACATTGCTCTTGATTACGTGCCGGACAGGGACGTGGTCGACCAGGCCGAGCGGGCCGCGTTCCGGGAGCGGATTGAGGGGTCGTATGTTGGTGTAACCACGGCCGACTGGCTGATTGCGGACACGGCCACGCTGGTCCTGCTCGGCGGCCGGGGCCGTGCCCGATCCGTGTCCCTGGTGCCGTCGATCCACGTGGCCGTGGTTTCAGTGCGGTGCATCGTGCCGACGTTTCGCGATGTGTTGCGCCGCCTGGACAGGCAGGGACTGACCCTGCCCTCGAATCTGACCCTGGTCACCGGGCCGAGCAAAACAGCGGATATCGAAGCCACCCTGGTGCACGGCGCCCACGGACCACGCGAAATGCATCTGTTCCTGACGCCGTGAGCGCAAGCCGGGAAAGCGCCGGCAACAGACGTTTTTTTGCCGTGAGAGACTGATCTCGGCGTCACATTCTCCGGACGGCCTTGATTCCAGCCTGTTGCCAGGTTGGGTGGGATTTACTATGCGTTCTTGCTTGGTGCTTTTCCACATGACCCGGCATGGTGCCCGGTCAAGGAGCGGACCTTTGCAGAACAACACTACGGAGGAAGGATGATGCGCAAATGTTTTCCCCTGGTTCTGGCGGCCTTGCTGGCCCTGGGATCGACGTGTTTCGCCAGCGACCTGAAGGTGGGATTTGTCTATGTTTCCCCCATCGGTGACGCCGGTTATTCCTATGCCCATGACCAGGGTCGGTTGGCCGTGGAAGCCATGGACGGCGTGACCACTTCATATGTGGAGTCCGTGGCCGAAGGCCAGGATTCCGAACGCGTCATGATGAACATGGCCCGCAAGGGATTCGACGTCATTTTCGCCACCAGCTACGGGTACATGGATCCCATGCTGAAGGTGGCCAAGGAATTTCCCAACATCAAGTTCCTGCACTGCTCCGGTTACAAAAATGCCGAGAACATGGCCAACTACTTCGGCCGGATCTACCAGGCCCGCTATCTGACGGGCATGGTTGCCGGTGCCATGACCAAGTCCAACGTCCTGGGCTACGTGGCCGCGTTTCCCATTCCTGAAGTCATTCGCGGCATCAATGCCTTTACCCTTGGCGCCCAGGCCGTGAATCCCGATGTCCAGGTCCGCGTGGTCTGGACCAAGACCTGGTACGACCCGGCCACGGAGAAGGAAGCGGCCAAGTCCCTGCTGGATGTCGGTTGCGACGTGATCGCCCAGCACCAGGATTCCCCCGGACCGCAGGAAGCCGCGCAGGAGCGGGGCGTCTATTCCATCGGTTACAACACCGACATGAGCGCCTTTGCCCCCAAATCCCATCTGACCTCGGCGGTCTGGAACTGGGGACCGTTCTACACGGAAATGGTCCAGCAGATCAAAGACGGCACGTGGAAGAGCCAGTTCTACTGGTACGGCATGGACAAGGGCATCGTGGACATCGCTCCCTTCGGCCCCATGGTGCCTGAGGATGTGCAGCAGGCGGTTCTGGCCAAAAAGGATGAGATCGCGACCGGAGCGTACCAGGTCTTCACCGGCCCCATCGCCGACCAGGGCGGCGCGGAAAAGGTTCCGGCCGGCGCGGTCATGTCCGACGAGGAAATGCTTGGTTTCAACTGGTTCGTGAAAGGCGTTGTCGGCACTTTGGAATAAGGGCCGATCCTTGATGTTCGAACTCAGCGTCGTCAAACGACAGGAGCCCCTGGGATGGGGCTCCTGTCTTGTTTTTTTGGCCGCCTTAAGTCTGGCCTTTGCCGTCAGCGGCGTGCTGTTGGCCGTCCAGGGCAAACCGGCTCTTGAAAGTCTGTGGCTGCTCGTCGAAAGCGCCTTTGCTTCCCGTCATGCCCTGGAAGACTGTCTGATCAAGGCCGTGCCCATATTTCTCTGCGCTCTCGGCGTGGGGCTGACCTTTCGCCTGCAGATCTGGAATATCGGGGCCGAGGGCCAGTTCGCCCTGGGTGCCGTCGGCGCGACCTGGGCTGCATTGAATTTTTCCGCCTGGCCCTGGTTTGCCCTGCTGCCGATGATGTTGGTCTGCGCTTCGCTGACCGGCGCACTGTGGGGGGCTATCCCGGCTGTGCTCCGCATCAAGATGCGGGCCAATGAGATCATTGTCAGTCTGATGCTCAATTATGTCGGCATCCTGATCCTTGAGTACCTGGTTTACGGGATGTGGAAGGATCCGGGCAGTTTCGGCTTTCCCATGACCAGCGAGTTCGTCTCCGCTGCCGTGGTCCAGCGCATCCCCGGAACCCGCTTGAACTGGGGGCTGGTTTTGTGCGTGGTTGTCGGAGCGGTCATGACCTTGTTTTTACGTTTCACCCGTCTGGGCTACGAGCTGCGGGCCTGTGGCGAGAACGTGCGTGCGGCCCGCTATGCCCGCATGCCGTACAATTTTCTGGTTGTTCTGGTCATGGCCGTCAGCGGAGCTTTGGCCGGTTGGGCCGGGTTCCTGGAGGCCTCGGGCACCCTGGGCCGTTTGCAGCCGAGCATCATGTCCGGCTACGGCTACACGGCCATTGTTGTCGCCTGGCTGGCCAATTTGCGTCCGGTGGTCATTGCCGTGGCCGCGTTTCTTCTGGCCGGGTTGCGGGTCGGTATGGAAACCCTGCAGCTGGACCTGCAGGTGCCGGCCGCCTTCGGTGGAATCATGGAAGGACTGACCCTGCTGGCGGTCCTGGCCGGTGGATTCTTTTCCCGGTATCATGTGCGGGTGCGAAGGAGACAGATCGCATGACGCCTGAGATTCTTCTGGCCCTGCTGGCCGCCACGGTGCAGGCCGGAACGCCCATTCTGTACGCGACGCTGGGTGAGATACTGACGGAAAAAGGCGGCATCCTGAACCTGGGCGTCGAAGGCATGATGCTGGTCGGCGCTCTGGTCGGATTCGTCACGGCGTTGCACACGGGCTCTCCGGTTCTGGCCTTTGCCGCCGGCGGGTTGGCAGGTGCGGCCATGGCCGCGCTGCACGGCATTGTCTGCATCTGGTTTCTGGGCAACCAGGTCGTGTCCGGCCTGGCCCTGACCATTTTCGGCACGGGGTTGGCCGGATTTTTCGGCACTCCGTACATCGGCCGGACCGCGCCGGGTTTTGATCCGTTCGACCTGCCCATCCTCAGCCAGTTGCCGGTGATCGGACCTATTTTTTTTCGCCAGGACGCCCTGGTCTATGTCTCGTACCTGATTCCGATCCTGCTGTGGGCTTTTTTCCGTTATACGCGCTGGGGTCTCGGCATCCGCGCTGCGGGCGAGAGCCCGGCTGCGACCCGGGCCGCGGGTCTTAACGTGCTCGGCTATCGCTGGGCCGCGCTGCTTGGCGGTGGCGCTTTGGTCGGCCTTGGCGGCAGCTATCTGAGCCTGGCCTACACCCATCTCTGGACCAACGGCCTGACTTCGGGCCGAGGCTGGATTGCCGTGGCCCTGGTCATCTTTGCCTTCTGGCGTCCCAGTCGGGCCATGATCGGGGCCTATCTTTTCGGCGGAGTCATGGCGTTTCAGCTACGTCTGCAGGCCATGGGCACTGCTCTGCCGTCCTCCATTCTACTCATGCTGCCCTATGTGCTGACCATTGCCGCCCTGGCCCTGGCCTCCTGGCGCAGCGTCAGAAACGCGGCTCCGGCCGCCCTGGGCGTGAACGTCGAACCTTCCGAATAGGATTTGTCATGACCGAAAACAGATACCAACGAACATATCCCATTTCCTGGGACCAGCTGCATCGGGACGCCAAGGCCCTGGCCTGGCGGCTTCTGGACAAGGACTTTTTCAACGGCATCATCGCCGTGACCCGGGGCGGGCTGGTGCCTGCGGCCATCATTGCCCGTGAACTCGACATCCGCCTGGTCGATACGGTCTGCGTTTCCAGTTACGACTGGAAAAATCAGAAAGGAGACGTCAAGCTGCTCAAAGGCATCGACGGCAACGGCGAAGGCTGGCTCATTGTTGATGATCTGGTCGACACGGGCCGCACGGCCAAGGTCATCCGCGAGTTGCTGCCCAAGGCGCATTTCGCGACGATCTATGCCAAACCCGCCGGACGTCCCCTGGTCGACACGTTTATCACCGAGGTCAGTCAGGACACCTGGATTCTGTTTCCCTGGGACACGGAATCCCAGTTTGTTCAACCGATCGCCGGCCAGCGGCAGGGATAGGACGTGACCCGGGAAGCGGCAACGGTCAGCCTGCGCGGCATCACCAAGATTTTTGGTGCGGTCCGGGCCAACAATGACATCAGCCTGGATATTCGCGCCGGACGGATCAAGGCCTTGCTCGGTGAGAACGGGGCCGGCAAGAGCACTCTGATGTCCATCCTGGCCGGGCATTACCATCCCGACCACGGTCAGATCCTGGTCGATGGCCGTCCCTGCGTCCTGCGTTCGACCAAGGACGCCATCCGCGCCGGCATCGGCATGGTCTATCAGCATTTCATGCTGGTGGAAGCCATGACAGTGGCCGAGAATGTTTTTCTTGGTCAGGAGCCGGGGTTTTTTGTCACGCCCAAGGCTCTGTGCCGCAAAGTCGCCGCGCTGGCCGAATCCTTTGGGCTGGCCATTGACCCCACGGCCAGGGTGTCCGACCTCTCCATGGGCGAGAAGCAGCGGGTTGAAATCCTGAAGCTGCTGCAGCGTCAGAGCAGAGTGCTCATTTTTGATGAGCCCACCGCCGTGCTCACGCCGCAGGAAGCGGACCAGCTTTTTCTGGCCCTGAAGAATATGGCTTCCCAGGGCAAGGCCATTGTCTACATCTCCCACAAGTTGGGCGAAGTCATGGCTCTGGCCGATGAAATCGCCATCCTGCGCAAGGGGGAAGTGGTCGACGAGTTGCCTGCCGCGGACGTTCATTCCCAGGCCGATCTGGCGCGGCGCATGGTCGGCCGCGAGGTCCTGCTGGAGGTTCATCGCGAACCCGTGGAATTGCGTCAGAATGTGCTGCGCATGGACAAGGTGCGTGCGGGATTGCTGCGGGACGTCTCCCTGAGTCTGCGGCAGGGCGAGATCCTGGCCATGGTCGGGGTGGCCGGCAACGGGCAGAAGGACTTGGTGGAAACGGTTTGCGGACTGGCCAGGCCCGAGTCGGGCGAGATCACCGTCCTGGGCAAATCCTGGCAGTCGTTTTTCAGCGCCCCGTCCTGGCAGGAGGGGCTGAGTTATATTCCGGAAGACCGTATGGGGCTGGCCGTCTGCCGGGGCATGGATCTGGTCGACAATTTTCTGCTGACCACCAGACAGGGGTATTGCGCATCCATCTGGCTGCAGCGCGACCGGGCCAGGGATGTGGCTCAGGAATTGATCGAGCAGTTCAAGGTCTGGCCGCCGGATGTCAGGTGTCAGGCTCGTCAATTGTCCGGCGGCAACCTCCAGAAGATGGTGCTGGCGCGGGAATTTCATCGTCGTCCCCGACTGATTGTCGCCGAACAGCCGACCCAGGGGTTGGATGTCTCGGCCATCGAGGATGTCTGGGCCACCTTGCTGGCTGCCCGCGAAGAGGCCGGCATTCTCCTGGTCACGGGTGATTTGTCCGAGGCCCTGGCGCTGGCCGATCGCATCGGGGTCATGTATGACGGCCGTATTGTCGACATCTTTCCGGCCACGGATCAGGGGCGCATAGACCGGATCGCTCAGATGATGGCCGGCATGGGGACCGATGACGCCTGACGCTCCGGGACAGCGTTTTGAAGTCTGCGCCGCCGGCCGTACCTGGGTTTTGGAACGTCCGGCTGATCTGGAATCCTTGTGGGCCGGCCTGGACGAGTCAGACCCTCTGGCCGAAGAGCATATTCCGTACTGGGTCGAGCTGTGGCCTGCCACGTTGGCCTTGTGCGACTGGCTGACCGGCCGTGATCTGCGCGGCCGGACCTGCCTGGATCTGGGATGCGGCCTGGGGTTGACCGCCCTGGTCGCCGCCGCTTCCGGGGCCAGGGTGGTGGGCATGGATTTTGAGTCTGACGCCCTGATCTACGCCCGTCGCAATGCCCGGACCAACCAGATCCCGTCGCCGCTGTGGGTCTGCATGGACTGGAACTGTCCAGGATTGGCTCCGGGAGCGTTTGACTATATCTGGGGCGGAGACGTTTTTTATGAGCAGCGGTTTTTCGAGCCGATTGAAGCCCTGTTGTTGCGCTGTCTGGCTCCCGGGGGGTATGTCTGGTTCGGCGATCCGGAACGAACGGTATCCCGCCAGGTGTGGGCCAGGTTCGCCCGCCGTGGTTGGACGGTCAAAAATCAGGGACAGGTTGTTGTACCCTTTGACCAGTCGCGTATGACGGTCAACCTTTGGGAACTGCGCCGCCCGCAATGATTACGGAGGAATACGATGGGACAGACGATTCGCTTTGGGGTCTCCCTTGACTCCGACCTTTTGGAGAAGTTCGACGCCCTGTGCGAGGAGCGATGCTACCAGACCAGGTCCGAGGCCATTCGCGACCTGATCCGCAACACCCTGGTGCAGAAGGAATGGGAAGACCTGAATCGGGAAATGGTCGGCACCTTGACGCTGGTTTATGACCATCATCAGTCGGATTTGGCCCAGAAAATGACCGAGATTCAGCATTCCTCCCTCGACGTCATCGTCACGGCTTTGCATATTCATCTGGATCACCACAATTGCATGGAAGTGCTCATTCTGCGCGGGCCTGGCCAGGAAATAAAAAATACGGCCGAGCGTCTCATTTCCACCAAGGGTGTCAAACACGGCAAGCTCAGCCTGGCCACCACCGGGCAGGATCTGCACTGATGCGCGACGTTCAAAGCGGCCCGGCCGAAGTGGCTCTGTCCATTGACCGCGTCGGGGTCAAACATCTGGCCATCCCCCTGACTGTTCGCGACCGGGCTAAAATACGGCAGCAGACCGTGGCCCGGGTTGATCTCAGCGTGGACCTGCCGGCGGAGTTCAAGGGCACGCACATGAGCCGGTTTCTGGAGGCCCTGCGCGACATGGACACGACCCTTGATGTCGATAGTTGCCGCAATCTTCTGCTGGATTTGCGTGACCGTCTGCAGGCCAGAAGCTCTCATCTCTGCTTCCGGTTTACCTATTTTATGGAACAGTGCGCGCCGGTCACTGGCAGTCCGGCTCTGATGGACTACTCCTGCTATCTGCGTGGAGTCCTGGATGCGAGCGGAGTGCGGCTGGTACTGGGTGTGGATGTGCCGGTCATGACGGTCTGTCCGTGCTCCAAGGCCATATCCAGGGAAGGGGCGCACAGCCAACGGGCCATGGTCCGGATCGAGGCCGAGTGTTTTGGTATGCTCTGGCTGGAAGATCTGATCGCCATCGGTCAGGAATCGGGTTCTTCCCCGGTGTACGCCCTGCTCAAGCGTGAAGATGAAAAATTTGTCACCGAGACGGCCTTTGCCGCTCCAACCTTTGTCGAGGACGTGGTGCGCAATGCCGCCTCACGTTTGGCCAATCATCCCAAGGTCGGTGGGTTCCGGGTCGAGGTGGAGTCTTTCGAGTCCATTCACAACCACAGCGCCTACGCCCGTATCGACCAGATGGGACTTGACGATGCTGCGCGCAGGATCCAGAAGGATACATCGGGAGGTGCATCATGATGGAGAACATTCAGGCCTTGGGAGCCATTGGTGTTTCGCAGCAGGTTGCCGCCAACAACATCGCCAACATGAATACCGACGGTTTCCGTTCCAGTCGCGTTGATCTGGAAACAGGGCCGGAAGATCGGGGGGTTCGAGTTCAGGACATTGTGGAAAACACCCGGTCCGGCCCTCTGGTTCCCGGCGGAGAGTATGTTCGCGACGGGGAGAGCGTGCGGTACGAAGAGCGCCTGGTGGAAGGCTCCAATACGGATCTGGCCACAGAAGTGGTGCAGATGATAGAAAACGAACACGCTTTTGCCGCCAACGCCGTCGCCATCCGCACCCGGGCGGAGATGACCGGAACTTTTATCGACATGATGGTTTAG